>CAMLCX010000338.1 GCA_946478635.1 uncultured Pseudomonadota bacterium | reverse complement strand
GCTGCTTTGCCTTCGTTCCGGAAGGGTTGCAGCTCGATTGCAGCTCTGCCGCGAATTATGCGGGTTACCAACAGGCGAAATGTGAACCGACATCAACGGTTGTTTGCTGAAATCTTTCACGACGTGGCATGCGCGCCTCGCCGGACGGTTCACCGTAGTCGATGCAATTAAAAAAAACCCCCATTCCGTCAAACAAGAAAAGAGGCATGGCGAAACCGTCGAATGCCTTTGTCTCCGCGGAAATTTATGTCCAGCGAAAGAGCCGATGGGTCTGCCTGGCCGCCGTCGTTGGCGCGGCGTTCTTGCTCCGCCTGATCTATCTGCTGCAAATCGAGTCGATCCCGTTATTTTACAATCTGGCCGGCGATGGACGCACCTACGATGAGTGGGCGCAGCGCATTGCCGCCGGTGCCTGGCTCGGCGAAGGCGTGTTCTACCAAGCCCCTCTCTATCCCTATTTCCTGGCGATCTTGCAGAGTGTGTTCGGCCATGATCTGTGGGCGGTCCGTTTCTTACAGCTGATTCTAGGCTCCATATCCTGCGGGCTCATATACCTCGTCGGCGAGAAATTGTTCGGCCGGGTCGCCGGATTGGCGGCGGGGGTGATGCTCGCCGGCTATGCGCCGGCAATATTTTTCGATGCGCTGATCGAAAAGAGCATCCTCGATCTATTTCTGCTGAGTTGCCTGCTCTTTCTTTTGATCGGCACGAATTCAGAGGAAAAATGGAATAAATGGCTCGGCGCCGGCATTGTGTTAGGGTTGCTCGGTCTTTCGCGCGAGAACGCGCTCATCCTGGCGCCGGTGGTTGTGCTTTGGATTGTTTTCTACTACGCAGCGCGGCCGCCGGCGCTGCGCGCCCGTTGGCTCGCTTGGTTTTTAGCCGGCATGGTGCTGGTTTTGCTGCCGGTGGGAGTGCGCAACCTGGCGGTGGGCGGCGAATTCAAGCTGACCACGTCCCAGTTTGGCGCCAATTTTTTCATCGGCAACAACGCCGCCGCTGACGGGACTTATGGTTCGGTCAGAAAAGTCATTCAGGAAATCCAGCTCGAAGGGCCGGACGCGAAAAGGCTCGCGGAAAGGGCCGCCGGTCGTACTCTCACACCGGGTGAGGTTTCGGATTTTTGGTTCAACCGATCACTCGATTACATCAAGAGTCAGCCCGCCGATTGGATGCGCCTGATGGCACTTAAATGGCTGACTGTTTGGAATGCGCGCGAAATTGAGGATTCCGACGATTTTTACATATATCAAAATTGGTCTGGACTGCTGGCTTGGTTTGGTTGGATCGGTCATTTTGGAATGCTCGCCCCGCTCGCCGTCCTTGGCCTGATGTTGACCGCCTCCCAGTGGCGCCATCTGTGGTTGCTTTATGCCATGATTTTTTCGCTGGCGGCGAGCGTGGCGTTTTTTTACGTGTTTGGCCGCTATCGTTTTCCGCTGGTGCCTCTCCTGGTGCTGTTGGCCGGCGCCGGCATGGTCGTGGCCGTCAGGCTCTTCTACGAAAGGCGTTGGCGGCCTTTGACGACCGCCCTCGTGGTCGCGCTGGTTGCCGGTGTGATTGTCAACTGGCCGCTGCGCGGCTCAGGGCCGGGAGCGGCTGGTTACAACAACTTGGCCAACGCTTACTTGAAACAGGGTAAAGTCGCGGACGCTACCCGGACTGCGCTCAAGGCGGCGGAGCTGGATGCCGATTACGGAGTGGCGCATTACAACCTGGGCAATCTCTTTGCCCAGCAGGGCAACTTCGATCTGGCTCGGCGCCATTTCGAAGCGGCGCTGCGTCTCTATCCGAACTATGCCGACGCCCATAGCAACTACGGACAGCTGATCGCCGAGCGGGGCGACCTCGAAACCGGCATCCAGCATTTTCGCCGAGCCATCGAACTGAATCCGACGATTGCCAGGGCGCATTTGAATCTCGGCGTAGCCCTGGCCAAACAAGAGAGATTCGACCAGGCGACGCCGGCGTTGCAACAAGCGGTTCGATTATCGCCCGATGCTCCCGAGGCAAGCTTTTATTTGGGCAGCGTCTACGCAGCGCAGAATCGCTATGGCGAGGCGGCGGATGCCTTCCAACAAGCGCTCCGGATACAGCCGGACTTCGCGCCCGCGCATCAGAGCCTGGCGCAGCTTCTCGCGATAATGGGCAAAACTGCGGAAGCCGCCGAACATCAGCGCGAAGCCAACAGACTTTTCCGACAGCGCCAGTTGCCGGGCGCTGCGCGATGACATGAGCCGCGGGTCGCCGGGCTCCCACGCGTGCAAGTTAGGCTAATCAAACGAGCCGATTCGCAGGACAAGGTTACCTGGCGGATCGATCAGCTTTATAAACGGAATCGGATCGTCCGCCATTTTGACCGGCTCGATCCGCGTCGGCGGCGAGGCCATCAGGCCTTCGACCCAATGATATTTCAAAATCACTTCGCTGCCTTTTAGCTCTGATAATGCCAAGCGATTGAAGGCTGCATTGACTTTGCCCTCGCCGGCAACGAACCAGGACAAGGGCTGATGGACTTTCATCAAATGCACGGGACCGATGCGTTCTTCGAGGGTGACTAAACCTGGAATCGATTGCAGTCGCCGGATCGATGCCGGATGAAAGGCGACGATTGCCCCGATATTGTAGAGGCGAAGATAATTCCGCAATTCCTCGTCCGAGAGCGATTGCATATCCTTCTTGAATATCTGCCCTGAGTGAAATTCGGCAAAATGGTGGCGGTCGTTGTAAAGATTGATCGGCCCGCCGATTATTTGGCGCCCGGTTTTCTGCGGCAAAAACGACGAAAGATACGCGCCGTCATAGACGAATCCGGTTTCGTCCCCGGACTCTTCGAAAAGCACGCGCCCGCCGGCGGGGGTTGCGCGTTCGATCCAGTCAAAAACGGCGCTTATCTGCGAGTTGAGTTGCGCACGCAATTGCAGCTTGCCGGCGGCCTCGGTTTGCACGAGATTAATGAAAAATGCGGCCAGGCCGGCGGTCAAGATAATCGGTACAAATCTCGATCGTGACGTCGCGCGCGCCTGGAGCCCATCGAAGACGGCATACGCCGCGCCGATGACCAGAAACAGATCCAGCGGTACTTTGAAACGCAGCGGCTGCCAGGATTTCACGGCCGGTAAAAAAGCCCCGAAGTAGGCGATAAAAAAGAGCACACCCGCCGCACTGAGCAGCGTGACGCCGAGATTGCGGGACTTTTGCATCAGCCGCCAAATCCCCAGAGAACCCAAGAGCAGAAGCGCAATCCGAAAACCTTTCTCGACAAATGATGGGCGAAAAGTCCAGAAACCGCGCCGCCCGAGATAATCAAAAATAAAAGTCAACGGATCGGCGCTGGCGAACAACGGCAGTTGATTGACGATCGCCGCTGAAACATCATCGCCAAGATGGGTCATCGCGGGAACAAGCCAGATCGCATTGGCGAGAATGGCAATCAACGCGGCTGCTGCGCTCCATACGACAAGCCGTGCGTTTAACAATCCGGTCCTCCCGAAAATCAGCAGTCCAATGATCGCCGGCAGAAAAGTGACGGCTGATTGGACGTGCAGCGGCAGGATGGCCGCAGTGAACAGCAGCCAAGCGAGATGGACCGTGCCGGTTTTTTCGTGATGCAAGGCGAGCCGGTAAAACAACGAAACTCCCAAAACGCTCAAATAGGAGGCTGTCGGAAAACCGATCATGCCGTAGAAAAACATCTCCCGCGGCAAAGAATTCCACCAGTAAACAGTACCCAAAGCCGTTGCCACCAGCGCCATGAAGTGTTTGGATTCATCGGCGATAAAGAAATTGCGCGCGGCAAAGTACATGATCCACGGCACGCCGGCCATGGCCCCAAAGGCGGAGATTTTGAACCACTGGACCGGTGTCAGAGCCAACGCCGACAGCGCGAGTGCGACAAATTCAAAAAATTTGATGCTCAAATCCTGGATTGTATTGGATGGATAACCGGCCATGAAGAAAGGATTGTAACCCCACACCCTGCGGTCCTGCCGCCAGAACGCTTCGAGCGAATTCAGATGGTGAAAATGAAGGCCCCAATCCTGGGGAACGAGCGGCGCGGCACTAAAGATATCGGTCCATACGGTGAATATCGATACCAGCCCAAAGACGTGAAGGAGAAAAATAGCGCCGGCGGTTAACCGCGAACAATTGGCATTTAACCAGTGGATTTGAGTTTGCCCCTGAATTCGCGGAGTTTCGCGGAACGCTTTTTTGCGGGTTTTGCGTCTCATGCTGTCGATAAAATAGTCGTTCGTTTACCAGCGGGCGCGGCGCTATCGATCACCGCTTATTCATCTCGATCTTGTACGGCATATGATCCATGCTCAAAGGATTTCTCGGGTGCACGCTCGATAGCCAGAATTCAACAATAAAGTACGCGAGGAAAAGTAAGAGTAAAGCCGCAAGAAAACAGCCGGCAAGTTTAGCCGTAAAACGCGACGATTCGATCCATTCCAGACCGGCGTGCAGTGTCAGGAGGACGGCGAAATAGGATGGGAAAAGCAGGCGGCCTTGAAAGACGCTCCAGACATCAGAACTCCAACCGACGACAATGATCAAAAACAAATTCGAAACCAGGATGAGAAGCGCGGTAAATTCGAAGATGAATCGATCGGATAAATTTTGCAATATTTGATTTGGCGGCAATGCACGCATTCCCGCCACGGCCATTCGGCTAGCGCCGATCGCCATCAGTATCGTTGGGCCCAGGGCTGCCAGATAAATCGCTGATCCCAATCGATGAAAAGGCGCGACGAGATTGCTATAGAAAGTCGACTCGGGAACCAGGGCATACCAGAAAGAGCCGTAGATCATCAGCGGATATGAATGAACGGTCGAAGCCGATATGGCCGGATCGTACATCAGTTTCAACAGGTTGAAATCCAATAACGAAGCGGCGCCGGTCCAGGTCGGTTTTTGCCCGGCGGTCCAACTTCCAAAATCGAGATTGCTGGTAAATGGACTGCCAAACAACAAGGAATTCTCCAGGTATTTGTAACAGCCGAGAACAGCGGCGAGGCAAAAAAACGCAGCCAGTCGCGCGAATCTTTCCTTGGACGTCAGCGCGAGCCGGCAGGTCAGCCAGACAAAAATCAGCAGCGGCAAAACAAAGACCAGAAACACCGCTTTCGTCAGCAGCCCTAATCCGAGGAAAATTCCCAGCAAAATAAAACGGCTCAACGACGGCACCGCTTGCGCGCGCCAACATTGATAAAAAATCAGCGCGCCCAAGAGGATTGCCAGAGTGTCGTTCGAAATGAAGAGGCTGAACATGACGAATTGCGGGTGAAACGCCGCCAGCGCCAGGCACCAGACGCGAGCCTGCTCTTTTATCCATGGCAGTTGGCGCAGCAAGACGGCGATCATTGTCAGCGTCGTCATCGACAACAGGAGGGATAGCCCCTGAACCGCGGGCAGGTTGCCCAGGCGAAGGAAGGGCGCGGCTATGAAATAGTATAACGGCGGATGGTACGCCTGGTTGAGTTGCCCCGCGTGCGGCGGAAGCCAATGGCGCGATACGTAGTCAATCACGGCAAGATGATTATCGTTGTTGAAATACCCCAGGTACGCAAAGACAAGCAGACGGATGAACATGCCGGAGGCGACGATGGTGAAGAACGCGTAGTGGAGTGTTGTAGACGCTTCATTGCCCAAGGGCTCGGGTGTTTGGGCTCGCTGCGCGAATTCTCGAGATGCTTTGCGCGGGCGCTGTTTTTTTCGTCTCATTGAACTGAGGCGACTGGACCCTAAGATTGCCGCATAATTAACGTGATTTGTCCGCGCTCGAATCAGGGCTGGGATTGACGATTGTCGCCACC
>CAMLCX010000337.1 GCA_946478635.1 uncultured Pseudomonadota bacterium | reverse complement strand
GGAAAGTGGCTTCAAGACACGACTAACGGAACGAGGTGATTGATGGAAAAGAACGAAGAAAGCTGTTGCACCATCGACTACCAGCACCACAAGGAGATCTTCGAGCAGCGGCGACAGGTGTTTCTGAACGACCCGCAAAAGGCGGTAACCACGCATCAGGCGAAGATTCGTTTGATCCAGGATCACTACAAGGAAGCGCGCGTCCCGGGGGGTTATACCATCGCCTGTGATGAACCGGCCGAGCGAGGAGGTTTGGGCAAAGGACCAGCGCCATTGCAGTACCTGGTCGCTTCCGTCGGCCTTTGACTGCTCAGCCAACTGACGCAGTGTGCGTCTTATCTAGGCGTCGCGGTCGACGCGGCGGAGCTGACAGTGAAGGGAGAGTTCGATCAAAGGGGAAAATTCGGGCTCGCTGATACCCCCTCGGCCTGCAAGCGTTTCACGTACGAATTGAGCCTGAAGAGTTCCGAGAAAGAAGAACGGATCGTTGAGCTTTTAGCCTTCATGGAGCGTTCTTGCTATGCGACCAACAGCCTGCGACAGCCGGTTGAGGTTGTGCCGCGGCTCGTCCTAAACGGCAGTGAAGTAGCGGTGAACCTCAATCGCTGACCGCGGCATTTCATAGCGATCGACAAAACCGCAACGAAAAATCAGCGGAATGGTCGGTCTCCGCGGTTACCAGGCTGCATACATGACCTCCAGGATCTCTTTGTATGTGCCCGGTGTGTCGATGCCTCTGGTTCGCAGGTGGGCGTTGCAGATGCGCCGGCAGAAGGCGATGGCGGCCTGGTTGATGATCATCGCCTTGCCGTTCATTGTCGGGTGGCCGGTGCGCTTGGCGTGGCGTAGAAAAACCGTTTCCTCTGGGTGGTAAATCAAATCATAGAAGCGCGTTTGCAAAGGAACGGATTGCGCCAAAGTTATCGACGCCTGGTTGTTCGCTTCAATATCGGTTCCAGCGGCTTCCAACCATGTGTGCTCGAATTCGGGCTTGTCGATTTCCGAGTCCAAGAATAATGGCGGGTGTGCTTGGGCCAGCGCGGAATAGGGCTCGAGCAATATTGCGGTCCCATTGGGCAATCTCCGAAAACCTCCCTGACCCTTGGTAGTGCTATTAACAATGAGGTTGACTTTTGGCGCCCAGGCGGGCAATTCCTTCTCGGAGATTGCCAGCGCATCGTGGCCGGTCTTTTGAATATCGTCGGCCAGGGCCATGGCGTGTTCCATCGTGCGGTTGCATATGAGCAGCTTACCGTCGTCTTGGTGATCGGCGACGTGAAACGCCACGGCGCGGGCGGAACCGCCGGCGCCGAGCAGCAGCACATGGGTTCCGTGGAGCGAGGGCATAAAACTTTCCGCGCGGTCAGGCTGGCGTTTCAAGATGCTGTCGATAAATCCCTCGCCGTCGGTGTTGTGACCACATAATTTTCCATCCGGCGTTTTAACGATCGTGTTGACGGCCTGAATTCGCCGGGCATCCGCATCGAGGGTATCGAGAAATTCCATGACTCTGACTTTGTGGGGCACCGTGACGTTTGCGCCCAGGAAGCCTTCGGATTTTCTCAGCGTGCTCAAGAGATCGCCGACGCCAGCGTCCGGGACGTCGAAGGGAAGGTAGACGGCCCGCATGCGTAGATGCCCAAACGCCGCATTCCACAATTGGGGACTCTTCGAGTAGCGCGACGGCGCGTCGCCGATGACCCCGGCGAAAGCACGATCACCGACGACCGCGGTTTCCAACCGATTGGACAAGCAGCGGCCTATGGCCGCGATATCCTTGGCCGATATCATAGGTGAAGTCCGCTAGCGGCAAGTAGTCGCACGAAGGCGAAATTTTGGCAACGGACGCTAATAAGCTCGTCAGGCCGCTTTTTTAATGATGAATTTGCCGTCGGAAAAGGTGAGAAGCGTGCTTCGATCATCGATGCGGGTTTCCATGACCACATCCCGGCCCCACAGCTGCTGCACGTACTTGAGAGTTTTTTCGGCATACTCTAGCTGGAGATCGCGCCCGTCGTGATGGTGTTTGAGCAGCAGCGTTCGGTTATTGAGATAATCCGAGTCCTCAACCTTGATGATTGGAATGGTCGCCGTGCCGACGTTTTGGATCAACGTTTCCTTGATCTGCCGCCAGTTGTCCTCGTCGGCGACCCGGCTCACGACCTGGTCGTTGCCGCGCCTTTTGTACTCAAATAGATTCAGCTCGCGAATCAGCTCTTCAGTGAGGTAACGTCTCAAAAATGATGCGTCACGCTCGACTTCGCGCACTTCGAAGAGTTTTTCCATGCCGCTTTTCGTGCGCGGGCCGAATTCTTCGATGTCCTCCGCCGACGGCTCGTTCCAACGCTTTTCGATATCCTCCCAAATTTTCATGCCGATATGATACGGATTGAGGCTTCCCGGCGAGGGCCGCAGGACCTGCGTGTGCCGGATGATGAATTCCAAATGCAGGCCTTGCGGCAATTCGAGAGCCTCGACGATGCGCTTGTGCCAAAAACTCGCCCAGCCTTCGTTCATGATCTTGGTTTCGATTTGCGGGACAAAGTATTGCGCCTGTCGGTGCACGATGGTGAGCAGATCGCGCTCCCACTCCGCCAGTTGCGGATTGTGATCGCGAATAAAGATCAGCAGGTCCTCGTCGGGATAAAGCGGAACCTTGCGGAGATCCGGCGCCGGCTGATCGGCGCGCCTGTGGATGGCGCGAAAGGGGTCAACCGGCGGCTCCAACTCCGACAATTTCATCTGCTGTTCCTCACTCGCCGTCGGCTTCTTGATGGCGAGGTTGCGCCGGCATTGCAGCGAAAGCGCATGGGCCGCGTCGAGAACGGCTTCGACTTTCTCCAGTCCAATGCTCGGATCCTCGATATAATGGCGCACGCGGTTGGCGTGGCCCTTAAAAGTCTCAATGGTATATTCGGCGCGAGTGGAACGAAAGGTAAAATTATTCTTGAAGAAATCGTTGTGACCATAAACATGCGCGATGGTCAGGATATGCAGGGCGAGGCTGTTGTCGCGCATCAGATAGGCGATCGACGGGTTGGAGTTGATCACCATTTCGTAGGGCAGGCCGCTGACGCCGTATTCGTAAAGGGTCTTGGTCTTTTCGAAGTTCTTTCCATAGGACCAGTGCGGATAATGCGAGGGCATGCCGGAGTAAACCATGTAGGAGAGCATGTCTTCGTGATCGCAGATCTCGAACTCTTGAGGAAAAGGATCGAGCTTAAAACGCTCAACCAGAGTGAGAATTTTTTCGTTCCAAGCTTCGAGGTCCTGGAGAGTGTGTTCGGCGGCCATGGAACGTTTACGCGGCGTCTTCGCGCGCGCGGTCCTTGCTCAGGAAAATCTTGAACGACGCCCAGATGTCTTCCTTCTTCTGGATTTGCACGGTCTGAAAATTGGACTCATGAATCTGCGAAAAGAACGTGATCATGCTGCTGCCGTAATAACCGGCGCCAAGCGGCTTGATTTCCCCGTAGCCGAAAAGGTTGGCCGTGCGGGTCAGTTCCTGGGCCGCTTTCAGCGCGGCTTCGTTGTCGGATTCAAAATTGTCGCCGTCCGAGCAGTGAAAAACGTAGACGTTCCAGAGGGCCGGATGATAGCGTTCTTCGATGATCTCGAGCGCCTTGTTGTATCCCGATGAGATAAACGTGCCGCCCGACTCGCCCTTGTGAAAAAACTCCTCTTCGGTCACCTCGCGCGCTTCGGTGTGGTGCGCGATAAAAACGATTTCGACATTTTGATAGCGCGTGCACAGAAACTGATAGAGAAGGAAGAAAAAGCTCCGCGCCAAATATTTTTTCATGGTGTCCATGGAGCCCGATGTGTCCATGATACAAAGCACCACAGCATTGGATTCATTGCGGGTGTCCGTGACCGTGTGGTGGTAGCGCAAATCGTCTTCATGAAATGGAAATCGCCGTGACGCCGGCATGTCGGGTTGCTGTTTGAGCGCGGCTTTTTTGCGCTTCACGCGGGAGCGGGCGGTGCGTTTTTTGTCCAGGCGGACGCGTATGCCCTTGCGCCGGAACCCCTTTTGCCGAAACAGGCGTTCGATTTCGATTTGGCGCAAACGTTTGCGCTCGATGTCCGGCAGCTCGAGATCCTCGAACATCAAGTCCACGAGCTCGTCGAGGCTGACGTCGGTTTCGTAATAGTCCACTCCCGGGCGATCACCCGCCTGCTGTCCGGATTTACCGTCCTTCCCTTGACCGACCACGTCGCCCGGCTTCGGCTCCCCGTCGCCGCCTTCGCCGACTCCTGGCGCATTCTCCCCGTAGATGAAGCGATATTCTTTGACGCCGCGAATCGGCACCTTGATGATACGGTTCCGATCTTTTCCGATGATGGACTCTTCGGCGATGATGTCGGCTATGTTGTTGCGGATCGCCTCGCGCACCTTTTGGCGATGGCGCAAACGATCGCCGGCGCTGCGGTCGCTGCGCTGGCCGGACGATGAGTTGTAGGGTCGAAATATGGTTGACAAGGCTGCACCCCGGTGCGGTTTAGCGAAGATGCTGCGGAGCTACATGCTTAGTCCTTCCACAAGTTGTTGGCGGCGTACTTGAGCACGACATCGACGCAACTCGGGCAATATCCGTGCTCGAGCAGGTTTTTCACCATGGCATCGTATTTCTCTGACTGTTCCTCGTCGCGCATGCGCGACTTGGTGATCACGCGGCTAAGATCGCGCACCGAAGTGATCAACTTTTTCTCGATCGCTTCCTTCAACGGCTCGTAGCTTCGGAAATCAATCTTTTCACTGCGGCGATTGGCCGCCCACAGATACGCGATCACCTCCTGGCGAAAACCGTCCGCCGCGGAGCCGATGATGGCGATCTGTTCTTCGATGGATTTCATGAATCCTTCGTCGGGCGACAGCTCCTCTTTGGTGTTACGATCCTTGACCTTGCTCTTGTTCACATACGCCTCGGCATGATCGAGATAGTTCTGGAACAACGCTTCGGCCTGCTCCTGATAGGAGTATACAAAAGCGCGGGTAATCTCCTTTTCCAGAATTTCCAAATATTCCTTGTGCAAGGTGTCCTGCAAAAATTCGAGATATTGTTTGCGCGTGTCGTCCGATAGATCGGCTTCCTTGGTCATGTTGATCAAAGCTTCGCGCACGTTGATCGCGTTGATGCAATTTCCCGATGCATTGTCCGAAAGGGCGTTGTCCAGCGCTTTCATGATAAAGCGCGTGGAAATACCCGACATGCCTTCGCGTTTGCTGCCATCGCGAAGCTCCTGAATATCGACTTTCTTGGTTCGGCCCTTCTCTACGACTTCCTCGCCATTGTACAGCTTCAGCTTGGTCATGAGATCGCATTTATTGGTCGGCTCCAGCCGGGAGAGAATCGCGAACATCGACGCGACTTCCAAGGTGTGCGGCGCAACGTGGGCGCGGAAATCGGAGTTACGAATGATCTTCTGGTAAATTTTAACTTCTTCGGACAAGCGCAGGTTGTAGGGCACGCGCACGACGACGATACGGTCAAGGATGGCCTCATTGGTGTGGTCCGCTTTAAACTTCTGCCATTCCGCCTCGTTGGAGTGAGCAACGATCACGGTGTCCACATAAACCAAGCCATGCCGGCCCGGCGCCGGCACTACTTTTTCCTGGGTCGCCGTGATCATGCAATGGAGATACTCGATCTCGTTCTTGAATACCTCGATGAACTCGACTACACCGCGGTTGCCGATGTTGAGGGCGCCGTTGAGTTCCAGCACACGCGGATCGCCCTCCGAGTAAAGGTCCAATTTGGAAATGTCTTCGCTGCCGATCAGCACCGAGGTGTCTTGATTGTTGGGATCGACGGGCGGAACCACGCCGATGCCGAC
>CAMLCX010000336.1 GCA_946478635.1 uncultured Pseudomonadota bacterium | reverse complement strand
GAGGCGAGAGGCACGGGGCGTGAGACGGAAGACTTGAAATGCCCGAGGAGATCGCATGAACAAATCAACGCGGTTGGCATTTTTGATTGTTTTTTTTGGTGTCATTGCAATGGTGCCGCGCGCCGCGGCGCAGGATAAAGTGCGCATGGGCTTGAGCTCGGTGAGCGGGTTACACAGCGCGGTTTGGGTGGCGGAAACAAAAGGACTCTTCCGCAAACATGGCATCGACGCAGAGGTTATCGTCACCGGCCAGGGCGGCACCGCGGGCATCAGCGCATTGCTCGCCAACGACATTCAAATGGTGAATTCAGCGGGCGATGTGCTGGTTGCCGCGGCGTTGCGCGGCGGCGATACGGTGATGGTTGCGAGTGTCGTTAACAAGGGACTGCAGAGGTTGGTGACCAAGCCGGACATCAAGACGCCCGCGGATCTTAAGGGAAAGCGGGTCGGCGTAACGCGCGTCGGCGCGGTTTCTCATTCCGTTCTGCTCATGATGCTCCAGCGCTGGAAGATGAGCGTAAACGATATTCAGGTTCTGCAGCTTGGTTCCTCGCCCAATATGCTCGCGAGCATGGAAAGAGGCGGTGTCGAAGGAGCCGTGCTGACGATCCCGTCGATGTTTGTGGCTGAAGATCGCGGCTATCGAGTTTTGCTCGACATGGCGGATACCGACATTTACTACCTTCATACGATGGTGGCGACAACGCGGCAGTACATCAAGAACAATCGCGATAAAGTTTTGCGTTTCCTGCGCGGCTACGTGGAAGGCATCGCGTTTGTGAAGCAGAATAAGAAAGAAAGCGTGGACATCGTCAAGAAAAAACTCCGCATCGGTCCTGAGCAGGAAAAAAACCTGGAGCGATCGATCGATCTGCTGATCGCGAAATACTACGAGACGGTTCCCTATCCGTCATTGCGCGGTGTTGAGACCGTTCTCGGCTTTGTCGAAAAGGACAATCCCAAAGCCAAGACTGCCGATCCGAAATCATTTGTCGACGATAGCCTGCTGCGCGAGATCGATCAGAGCGGATTTGTAAAAAAACTCTACGACCGATAGCAAGCCAATGTAACGACCGACTCGGCGTCATTCGTTTCCGTTGCGGGGCTAGTTGTCTCGATTGCAACTTTCTCCCTTCTACTGCTAGCCGTTTCTTTGAATTGTCCAAGCGTAGGTTGCGGGTACGTTGCACTCCCATACAGGCAGGTGAGCAATTTCTGGAAGCATCCGCAAATCGCGGTCTAATGTTGGTGCTTCTGATCGCAAATATCGACATCCTTGCAGATAAGCGCGTCCCATCCTGTCAACTCTTGTTGCTTGACGGTATTCATTATTCGCGTTTTTCGGTTGCTTTTTATCGACGGGCTTTTGTTGGCGCCCGTGGCATGAAAAGTGCTGAATTCGCGACCCGATAGACGGACAATTTCAGTGATTGCGGCAAGGTCTAATCCCACTTGAGATTAGACTTTTCCGCTCCCCGGAAATCGTTTGCGTTGTAAGGGGGTTAGCAATGCGGGATCGGTACGCGCAGGTTTTTGACAAAACTTTGCGGTGGGCCCCCAGGGATGCGGGTGGACAAAACTCGACTGGTTGTGGCGCGAAATGAACGGGATTGGTGCGATTGGCCATGCGACTGCGTTTTATCGGGCGTTTCTTTCAACCTGCGGCCAAAAACAATAGGGCACTGACGGAAACGGCGGATGCCGGCACTTGCTCATCATTCTTCCATGAAGGTTTTAGTCGTCGAAGATAATCCCATCTCGCGAAAACTTACCCGCGTTGCGCTCGAGACCGATGGATTTACGGTGGCCGAAGCGCGCGATGGCCAGTCGGCTATCGCGTCGGTAACCCGGGAGGTTCCTGATCTTATCTTGCAGGACATTATTTTACCGGACATCGACGGCTTCAATCTCGTCGGGAGATTGCATCGCATTCCGGGAGCCGAAAAAACTCCTATTTTGGCCCTTACCGGTTTGATTCCGAAAGGCGACGAAGGAAAATTACCGCAAGCCAATTTCGCGGACTATTTATTCAAGCCTGTCGATCCGTCATTTTTGATCAGCACCGTGCGCGCTCACCTGGCCGCAAGCAAAACGTCGGATAGTATGCCGGGACAGGGCCGGGTCGTGTTGGCGGTGGATGATGACCCCAAACAGCTTAAACTGTTGGCAACCTATTTGGCGAATCTCGGCTTCGGGGTGACCACCGCTCGAGATGGGGTAGAGGCACTCGCGAAAGCTGCAACGACTTTTCCCGACGCCGTCATTTCAGATGTCTTGATGCCGCGTCTCGATGGATTTGAGCTCTGCTTGGGAATTCGGAAACACGCGCAGCTCAGCAAAATACCGGTAGTCCTGCTGACCAATAATTACGGAGATGCGGCCGACAAACGGCTGGCGAGTGATATCGGCGCCAATGCGCTCGTTATGCGCACGCCGGATTGCAAAGATGCCGTCGAAGTTTTGCTGGCAAGTTTGGATCGTCCGCCACCGTCGCTCATTTCTGACGGAGACACCTTCGAAGCCGGCCACCGAGAGAGCTTGATGCGCGAAGTCAACCGGCAAGCGAGGCTAAGCATCGACTTGGCGCGCCGCTGCGCGGCGCAAAGCGCGCAAATCTCGGTGCTTGCGAGCGCGGCACAAAACTTTTTGCGATCCGGCGATCATATTGAAATATTGCTGTCGGAAATACTCGCGCATTACCTGGCGGTAATCGGATTCTCGCGCGGCGCGGTGTATCTGGGCGATCAAGGTTCCGGTGTGAAGTTGTCGGGTCAGGTCGGATTTTCTCAAACGGCTGAAAGGGCTTTGGCGGATTTTTTTGGATCAGCCGATCTGCTCCATGAATCGATGTCACGGACCGAGCCCGTTGTTTTCAGCTCCCCAGTCCGTGACGAACGGTATCAAACTCTTTTAACCCGAGCGTCGGTCCGTTCGGTGCTGATCGCGCCTCTCGCATTCGATGAACGCAAGCTGGGCGTGATCGCGTTATTTTCCGATACGCGGGGACTCTATCCGGAGTGGGTTAATTTTGCCAAATTGATCAATGGGCAGATCAGCCAGTCCGTCGCTCTTTGGCAAACCATCTCACAATTAAAATACTTGGCGGCGTACGATCCGCTGACGGCCCTGCCGAACCGCGCGCGTCTGATTGAACGCGTGCACGAATTGCTCGGCCTCCACGAAGCCGGCGTCGATGTCGCTTTACTGCGTGTCAATATCGACCGCTTTGAAGAAATTAACAATGCTCTGAGTTATCAAAAGGGAGACGAGTTGCTGCGCCAGTTCGCCCGGCGACTGCAGTCTGTCGCTGGCAGCGCGGATATGCTGGCGAGATTGGACGCCGACGAGTTCGGGTTGATCTTTGTCGGGAACGGAATCGCCCATGAAACGTCAGAACACGCGCACTCGATTCTCAATGCGCTGGAGGCGCCTTTCATAATCGACGGTCTGGCGCTGGATGTTCACGCAAGTATCGGCATCGCCCGGGCGCCGGATGACGCGGGTAATGCGGAAGATTTGTTGCGCCGGGCCGATATGGCCATGCGCGCGGCCAAGCGGTCGGCGGCCGGCTTTGTGCCCTACACCTCCGCGATTGATCAATACGAGCCGCAGCGACTTACCTTGATGGGCGAGCTCAGCAGCGCCATCGACCACGACGACCTGGTGCTGTTTTACCAACCCAAGGTGAGCTTCAGGACCAATTGCGTCGTCGGTGTTGAAGCGTTGCTGCGCTGGCAGCATCCGCAACGCGGTCTGATTTCTCCCGATCAGTTCATTCCGCTTGCCGAAAAAACTGGCGCGATCCAGCGGTTAACACAATGGGTGCTCAAAAGCGCCATACGGCAGTCTACGCTGTGGCGTCGCGCCGGGTATCGGCTTAATGTCTCTCTCAATCTCTCGGTCCGAAACCTGCTCGAACTGGCGTTCCCGCATCGGGTATTGACGATTCTGGATAGCGATGGAGCTTCGGCTGAAAGCATTACGATGGAAATCACGGAGAGCGCTTTGATGGCGGATCCAACGAAGGCGAGGAGTGTGCTCATCTTGCTGAGCGAGCACGGGGTTCGGTTTTCCATCGACGATTTCGGCACGGGTTATTCTTCGCTCGCGTACCTTAAGCATCTGCCCGTGCGTGAGATTAAAATCGACAAGATCTTCGTTTCTAAACTCATTTCCGATTCGGACAATACCTCGATCGTTCGCTCGATCATCGACCTGGGCCACAATCTCGGCCTATCGGTGACCGCCGAAGGCGTAGAGGATCAAGAGACGTGGAGTACGCTCGGAGCGCTCGGATGCGACGAGGCGCAAGGTTATTTCCTATGCAAGCCCCTGCCTGTTACACAAATCGAGAAGTGGCTGCAGGAATCGAAATGGGGAATCACGCCTCAAGCCGCGCCAAGCAACGAGTCGCCAGCTTTTATTTCGATCCCGGCAAAATAGCGCCGTCTGGACGGGATGTCGCCGGCTGGCGACTTTGAAGGTACAGCCCGTCGCATTTTCAATCGACCCGTCGGCGCGCAAAGCTCAGTTAATGAGATAATCTTTCCGGCCTCTCTGGAGAACGCCAAGGCGCCATTCTCCGCCCGTAGCATTTCTCCCGAACAGGATAAAAATTGTTCGTTCAAAAACAATTGGATCCTTACTCGGTGAGTTGAGTCGCAATGAAGGCCGCGCCTGGCTTGACAAGCGGTTCTTGGCTCAAATAAGGTCAAGACAAATTCTCGAAGGAGGTGGGAAATCGTGGCAGCAACATTATGGAAAGATTACAAGACTGTTAAAGTCGAAAAGGAAGACGGAATTACCTGGTGTATTCTCAACCGTCCGGAAAAGCGCAATGCGATGAACCCGCAGTTGCACTACGACATGCTCGAAGCGCTCACCGAACTGGAAGTCGATAAAGACACCAGGGTGCTGGTGATCACCGGCGCGGGGCCGAGCTGGTGCGCGGGTCAGGACCTGCGCGAATATTTCCGCGGCACGGATAATAATCCGCTCGAGCGGCGCAAGGCCAGCTGGGCGTCGCAGGAGTGGCGCTGGCGGCGGCTTTTTTATTTTCCCAAGCCGACAATCGCGATGGTCAACGGGTTCTGTTTTGGCGGCGCGTTCACGCCGCTCATCGCTTGCGACTTTGCCATTGCCGCCGAGGATGCGACTTTCGGCTTGAGCGAAGTGAACTGGGGCATTTTCCCCGGCGGTTTGGTCAGCCGCGTTTTGGCTGACGCCATGTGTTACCGCGACGCCATGTGGTACATCATGACCGGCGATCCGTTCGATGGTAAAAAAGCCGCCGAAATGAAGCTTATCAACTACGCGGTACCGAAAGACAAATTACGCGCCGAGACGATCGAGCTGGCGCAAAAGCTGATGAAAAAAAATCCGCAAGTCCTGCGCGCGGCGAAGGAAGTTTACAAGTATTGCCGCACCATGGATTACGGGCAGGCCGAGGATTACATGAGCGCAAAAGGCACGGCGCTCCGTCTTACCGATCCCGAAAAGGGCCGCGAAACCGGCATGGAGCAGTTTCTCGACAAAAAGACCTACCGTCCCGGTCTCGGCGAGTACAACCGGGACGCGAAATAGAGTTCAAGGTTCAAAAGTTCAGCGATCAAAGTTGGATTCGGATTTTGGATTGACGCTTATGCGTCGATCCAAAATCCACGGTCCATGATTTAAACGGAGCGAAGGTGGATTTCAATTTACCCGAGGAGCTTCAATTATTGAAGGACACGGTCCGCAAGTTTGTCGACCGTGAGCTGATTCCGCTCGAGCGCGAGTGCCGCCCCGAGGGCGAGGACATGCCCGAGCAGTACATCAAGCCGCTGCAGGAAAAAGCCAAGGCCATCGGCCT
>CAMLCX010000335.1 GCA_946478635.1 uncultured Pseudomonadota bacterium | reverse complement strand
CAGTTCGTCCATTGGCCGCTTCAAGGCACGACTGCTTTGCCTTCGCTCTGGAGGGATTATGCCTCGATCGCCAGTTTGCTGCGAATAATCCAGGCTAGCTCGGCGAAGCCTCAACCAAAGACGATCGGAAAATTAGCCGCAAAGAACACAAGTACACATAAAGAAGAATAGGGATTTACAAGGGGCGGATTTAAAACTCGCCCTCTGGGCTTTGGCTCATCGACAACTTTGCGCGAGCGGGGAACATTTCCAACCTAGTAATACGTCGCTCACAAAGAAATCCTGTTTGCGTACTTTGCGTTCTTTGCGGCCAATGCCTTTAGTCAGAATCCCAGCGCGCACCCGCCCTTGCGCGGGTCGGAGCCGCCGACAAACGCGCCGGACTCGGGATCGATGAGAATGGCATGGGCGCCGCCGAAGCTTTCCGGATTGCCTCCGACCACTTGATGACCACGGCGCGTCAATTCAGCTTTCACGCTCTCTGCGATTTCCGGCTCCAATCCGACTTTCCCTCCCTCGATGTGATTGAAGCGCGGCGCGGCGATCGCTTCCTGTGGCGTCATGCCGAAGTCGATCAAATTCGCAATGATCTGCACTTGAACCTGTGGCTGCACGTGGCCGCCTTTCAAACCAAGCGCCGCATACGGTTTGCCGTCTTTAAAAATCATCCCCGGCATGAGCGTATGCGCGCAGCGCTTGTGCGAGCCGATGCAATTCGGATGGTCTTCGTCGAGCGAAAACAGATGGCCGCGGTTCTGAAGTATAATTCCGGTGTCCGGTTCGACAACGCCGGAGCCGAAGCCCATGAAGTTGCTCTGGATGAATGAAACCAGATTGCCATCGCTGTCCGCCGCCGCGACGTATTCGGTATCGCCATGGCGCACCCCCTCTTTTATTCTCCCCCGATCCGGGGGAGACACAGAGGGGGCCGGATTGAGCAGCGCTGTAGCAATGGCATCATTTGCGCTGCCCATTTGGATTCGCTCGCGTAGGGTTGCCACGCGGTCGGGATGGACCAGATCTTTCACCGACACTTTCATGAAGTCGCGGTCGGCGAGATGGCGGTCGCGGTCCGCGAACGCAAGCTTTTTCGCTTCAATCATCAGATGCAATACATCGACGCTCTGCGACCCGGGGCTTTTCAGATCAAATCCTTCGAGCACCTTCAGCATTTCCAAAGCGACAAATCCTTGCGTAGCCGGCGGCATTTCGTAAATATCGTAACCACGGTAGTTCGCCGTGATCGGTTCCACCCAATCTGAAGTATGCTCGGCGAAATCCTTGCGCGTAAAATTACCGCCGAGCTTTTCAGAACAGCGCACGATTTTTTCGGCGATCTCGCCTTTGTAAAAAACGTCGGCGCCTTCATCAGCGATGCGGCGCAAGGTCTTGGCCATGCGCGGATTCTTGAAAACTTCTCCCGCTCGAGGCGTCCGGCCGTTGATCAAATAATTGATCGATGCACCTTCATCGCTCTTTAGTCTCGCCTCCGACTCGTGCCATGATTCGGCCGTGAGCTCCGCCACCGGGAAACCTTCCTCTGCGTGGCGAATCGCCGGTTGCAAGATTTCGCCGAGCGATTTTGATCCGTGCGACTTAAGCAGCATCGCCCAGCCGTGAACGGCTCCTGGAACAGTAACGGAATGAATGCCGCGCTGCGGCATCTCTTTAAAACCGCTCTTGCGGCAGAATTCCAGACTCGCCGCGTAGGGCGATCTGCCGCTGGCGTCGAGAGCTTTGAGCGCTTTGTCCTTTGCCGAATAGAACAAACAGAACGCATCACTGCCAATGCCGATCGACGACGGCTCGACGACACCAAGCACCGCCGCCGTCGCAATAGCCGCATCGACGGCATTGCCGCCGTTCATGAGAATCTGCACACCGGCGAGGGTCGCCAGCGGCTGGCTCGAAGCGACCATGCCGTTTTTGGCGATCGTGGAAAATTGCTTCACCATTTTTCGTGTTAGCGCGTTTTGAGAATCTGCGAATAGAGCCTTCCCGTCTCTTCGAGGGTTTGGGTTTCTTCGGGATGGACCACGTAACGCTTGTAGCCGCGAAACAGTCTCGCCGGTTTTGGCTCGACGTCGCTGCGCGAAGGGATGCGCTGGAAGTCCCATAGTTTTTCCTGGCCTTCTCTGGAAAGCGTGAAATCGATAAACAGCTTCGCCGCGTTGGGATGGCTCGCCTTTGCCCCCGCCATAACGGTGTTGACCGAAATCACCGCGGGCTCCAGTGGCACCCAATCCATCGGCGCGCCTTTCTCGGCGAGGTACTGAATGATGTTGGCGTAGGCGATCACCAGAGGAAATTCGCCGGCGGCCGCCAGCTGGACGCGCACGGTGCTGCCGCGCATGACCACCGGCTCTTGTTCCGCCAGTTTTTTCAGATAGTCGAGGGCTTTGTCCTTGCCCCAAACGGAAATCAGCCCTTGCAGAAACGTGGCATAGGTATCGTCGACGGAAATCTTTCGCCCTTTCCATCGCGGCAGCAAAAGATCGTTGTAGCTGCGCGGAACGGGCTGTCCCTTGGTGAGATTGGTATTGAAGCCGAGCACCACCGAATTGACGTACACCGAAGTCCAGAAGCCTTTCTTATCTTTCAAGTCATCGGGAATCATTTTGCGCTCGGGCGACACATAGGGCGCCAGCAGTCCCATATCCATCAGCGGCAAAACGATCTCGCCGGTGCCGTGCACGACGTCAAAAAAGTTTTTCCCCGCTTTCGACTCGGTGACGATCCGGCTGAGCAGCGCGCTTCCACCCAATCGAATGATGGACGGCTTCAGGAAAGGATATTTCTGCTGGAAGCGGGCCATGAAGACGTTGCTCTGATCCGAGCTCATGGTCGTGTACCAGACGATCTCGCTTTCTTTGCGCGCGGCCTGCACGACCTTCGGATCCGATCCTTCCTGCGCGTGCAGCGGGATTACGATTGACGCGAAGAGACACCCCACCAATACAAATGTTAGCCGCACCAGCTTCATTGAGTTTTCCTCGTAATGGCCTCCGCTGGCCCTTGGCTGAATCACTTCGGCCAGCGCAGATTAATGGCCATATCGACCCAATTGCCATCTGGGTCTTGGATACGATGATCGGAGTCCTTGTCCGCCTTGGTATCGATTTCGGCGTGAATCCCGGCATCGTGCAGCCGCCGCCTGATCTCGTCGAGGTCGTCGACTTCGAAGCCAAAATGGTTGATCCCCTCCTTTTGATCGTCGCGTTTGGCTTCGATGAGTGCGATGTTGACGTCGCCGTCGGACATATAGATGGCGCCGCCGAAACCGCGCTTGGGCTCCAGGCCGAAGATTTTCTGATAAAATTCCACCATTTTCTCGCGATTCTTGGTCATCACGGCCACGTGTCTGACTTTTGGTCGCGCCATCATTGCCTCCTCGGGTTTTAGTTTTTGGCTTCTTCCGGGTTTACTGTAAAAACGTCTTCACCACGAAGATCATGAAGGACACGAAGGTTTCGGAAAATTATTACTCCGAACTTCGTGCTCTTCGTGCTCTTCGTGTCCGTCGTGGTAAATAAAAATATCGAACGTCACACATCATCCACATAAAAGCCTGAAGAACCTATTTTCGTCACAGCGCATAGAGCTTGGCGGCATTTTGCCATTGAATCAGCTGCTTCTCTGCTTCGGGAACGTCAGTGAAAGCGCTTACGAGGCGCTGGCGGGTCTCCGGCCCTGTCGATGCCTCAAGCGGAAAGTTAGTCGACCAAAGAATGTTGCCGCTGCCCGGATATTTGCGGACCCGCAAGCTCTTTTGATCGTACCAGCAGGTAAAAAAACATTGCCGTTGGAAAAGCTCCGACGGCTTGAGCGGATATCCCTCGGACGGCAGGCCGTCGGCCGCGGACTGATAGTCGGCATATTGCATTTCGTACGCACCCCAGCCGAGTGAGCTTTCGGCAAAGACAACTTTCAGTTTCGAAAAGCGGTGGAGTACGCGGGAAAACAGAAAATTCGCCAGAACGGCGATCGAGCTTACCGAGCGCACGATGCCGCCGAAAGCGAGAGCGGCGGCGGGCGTGAAACCGGCGCCTGCCCGCATCTGAATCTTCGGCGAGGCGCCCGAATGAAAACACAGCGGCACTTCAAGCTCGGTGCATACCGCCCACAGCGGATCGTAGACGGGCTCGTTGATGTGTGGCACGTCCTTAAGCTCCATCGGAGAGGCGGGATAAACAACCCCTTTGTGGCCGAGCGCGACCGCGCGGCGAATTTCCGCCACCGTGCGCTCAATCGGCCAGATCGGCACGATGCATTGGGGCACGAAACGCGAACTGACGCGCGCCCATTCCTCGACCAACCAGTCGTTGTAAGCCTGCACGCAAGCGAGCTCCAAATCAGCGTCGGCAAATTTGCCGAAGCGCTCTCCCGCCAGCCCGGCAACCATGGGATAGAGAACCGAATAGTCGACGCCGTCCGCATCCATCACTTTGAGGCGCTCGCCCGCGTCGTAAGCCGCCCGCGGCAGTTCATCCCATCGGGTCGGCCCCATGGCGCGATTGGAGGTGCTTGGACTTGCGAAGGCAGTCCCGGCCAGATCCAGCGTTGCGCCATCAATCATCCAATGCTGCGTGCCGTCGTCAAGAGTTTCGACATGGGGAATGCGATCGCCCCATTTTTGCTTGGACATCCTGCTTGTCCAAACCTCGGCATGCTCCTGCACATGATCATCGGCGCTGATAAATCCGTATCGAGGTTCCATGAGCGCCTATTCCAATCGATAAAGCTGCGCTGCGTTGCGAAACAGGACTTTCTCCCGATCTTCGGCGGACACACCGCCCAGCGAATGCTCCACAGCGTCCCAAGAATTTGGATACGTCGAAGTGATGTGGGGAAAGTCGGATTCCCACAGAATTCGATCGACGCCGATGTAATCACGCAGCTCGATCCCGACGGTCTCGAACCAGAAATCGACATAGATCTGGCGCCGGAACAACTCACTCGGCCGCGTGACGATTCCCTCGGTCCATAGACGATGCTTCTGCCACTCGTGATCGCATGCCTCCAGGACCGAGCTTACCCAGCCCAGTCCGGTTTCGGCGAAGACCCAATTGAGCCGGGGAAATTTTTCGAGCATGCCGGAAAAAATTAGGTACGGAACGATCTGGGTGGCCGTGCAAAAATTACGCAGCGTCGACACGCAATGGGCCTGCCGCCGCGTGTAGCCTTTCCATTGCGGCAGCGACAATTTTCCGGCGAGCCCGGCCGACGCGTGCAGGTGAACGCCGACGCCAAGTTCCTGGCAGATCCTCCACAACGGATGCCAGAAATCATCGCCGAGATTCTTGAGCCCTTTTACGGCAGCACTCGGGTCGGCGAGCATGTTGATGCCCCTGTGTCCGGCTCTCACGGCGCGCTCTACCTCGCTGACGATCGTTTCGATCGGGCTCATGAAGGGAATCACCGCCAGCGGGATGAACCGTTCGCTGGCACGACGAAACTCGGCCAAAGCATCGTTGTAGGCGTGCACGCAGGCAAGCTCGAATTCGACGTCGTCGTAAAAAAAAGTTCCGCCCGGTCCGTTGGGAAACAACACCTCGGCGTCGACGCGGTCTCTGTCCAGCGCCTTGACGCGCTGTGCGGGATCGTAAACATCGGCGGGAACTTCCTCCCAGCGCTGCGGGTAGTAGCCCCGTTCTTTCATCGCCGTCGGACAGTTACATACATTTCCACCCTGAATCTCGCCATTGACGATCCAGCGCTCTACCGGCGCCGAAAATTTGTCGTCGTGGACTTCAATGACATGAGGAATCTTTTCTCCCCATCTTTGCTTGGACATGCGGCTTGTATAAGCGTCCCTGTCGAGCTGGCCGTGCGAATCGGAGCTGATCAGACCGAATTTTATTTCCATACGTTTTC
>CAMLCX010000334.1 GCA_946478635.1 uncultured Pseudomonadota bacterium | reverse complement strand
CGAGCGCCGAGACCCATATGAAACATTCGCGCCGGTGCCTTCGTTCCTCCAGGGTCACAACTCGATCCACAGAGTATCGTCAGGTTTCCTCGTGGCATGACTAATCCAGGCTAGTCTCCCGGGTTAATATTTCTACGCGGGAAGCCCAGAAGAACTACTAAAAAGGAGTTATCATGGAGGTCTTCGACATCCACCATCATCTCGGTTCATTGACGGGAGGAAGTCTACAGGAGGGAGACAACTGGGAGGAGCGGGATTACACCAATCGGGTGAAGATGATGGATGCGAACGGCGTTTCCATGGCGGCTATTCTGGCGGCGACCGGCTACATTCAAGCCGACGGCATTAGAGATACCATGCGCTGCAACGATACGGTGGCCGCCTATCGCAGGCGCGATCCGAAGCGTTTTCCGGCAGCCTGCGGGGTCGTTGAGCCGCTTCACGGCGCGCGCTCAATCGGCGAGTTGGAGCGCATCAAGCATGAGCTCAAGCTCGAAGGCGTGGTGTGGCACAGCCGCTTCCAGGGAGTGGCGGTGGACCACCCGCTCATGCGCCCGCTGCTAAAAAAAGTGAGCGAGTTGAAACTCGTGCCGCTCATTCATACCAACGCGGAATCGAATCTGGAAGCGGTTTGGCGATTGGAACGTCTCGCTCTGGAATTTCCCGAGCTGACATTCGTGTCGTTGGATGCGTTGACGACCAACACCAACAGCCAGCTGGCGTTGGACATTGCCAGACGCACGCCGAATATTCTCTTCGATACCGCCCACGTGCGCGGCCCGGCTTATGTCCGGCAATTCGTTGAGGCTGTCGGTTCGCACAGGCTCATCTTCGGCAGTCTGTTTTATTCCCATCCGGCGAGCTATGAGCATTGCGCGACCCTCGACGAGATCAAGGCGGCTAAAATTAGCGATACGGATAAGGCCAACATTCTTGCGCTCAATGCAAAAAGGCTTTTCGGAGTGGCATAGCGCGAACTTTAAAAAACCGCTTTGTTGTGTCATAGAGGAAGCGACGCGGCCGCCAAGCTGCGCCGGCGAATCATCTCACTCACTGACCCTTTAGCCAAGGAGCACACCGTGTCTTTTCAACGAATCGGCATCATGAGTATCGGCGAAATGGGATTTCATTGGGCCAAACTGTTAAAGAGCCGGGGCGTCGAGGTGCTCACCTACGACAAGGACCGCGGCGAGGTGAGCCGCAAACGAGGTGAAAACGCCGGCGTTAAATCCGTCGCGTCGATGGCGGAGCTGGTCCGTTCCTCGGAGCTGATCGTGTCCATCGTCGTTCCTTCCGCGGCCAAACGCGTGGCGGAAAACGTCGCCGCGGGAGTAAAGGAGGCGGGGCGGAAGGATTTATTGTTTCTCGACGCCAACGCCATTTCGCCGATGACCGCCGACGACATTGCCGCGATATTAGGCCCGGCCGGAGTGAACTTCGTCGACGGCGGCATTATCGGAGCCGCATCCAGGATGGGAAAAGGGACCATCGTCTACGTGTCCGGTCCGCAGGCGAGCAGGCTCCGGGCTTTGGAGTCCTTTGACATTCCCATCAAAGTGCTTGGCCCCAACACCAATCAGGCGTCTGCCTTCAAGGTCGTCTACGCCGGCCTCACCAAAGGGCTGCAAGGACTTTTTTGCGAGTTATTTATGGGCGCGCGCCGTTTCGGCCTGCTCAAAGAGTTGACGGCCCAGTATGAAGAGAGTTTTCCCGGTTTGATCGACAAGGTTGCTTCGAGCATCGTCGGCTTGCGCATCCACGCCGGGCGCCGCGCTGAAGAAATGGACGAGCTCAAGCGTACCTTCAATCGTCATGGCCTGGAGTCGTTTATGGCGCCGGCTGTGCAGCAGGTTTTGGAATCGATCGCAGCGTTGGAAACGGGAAAGGCTTCGGACAGCGGGGCGCGGCAGGGAGACCTGCAGGAGACCCTGGAGATCTTCTACCAGAAAGGGCTATTGCAGAGGGAAACACAGAGGGAGAATTCTTAAATACGCCCCTAGCGATGGAGGCGGATTCTTGGTATGGAGTGCAGAACACAAAAATTGAGGGAGGGTTAGAAAAGTGTCCCGAGTAGAAAAAAAACAACCGCAGTACGGTTCAGACGTGGTCGTTGATTTGATGAAGGCTTTCGATATCGAATACGCCGCGTTCAATCCCGGCGCGACATTTCGCGGCATCCATGACTCCATCGTCAATTACGGCGGCAACTACAAGCCGGAAGTGATCTTCTGCCACCACGAAGAAATCTCCGTTGCTATCGCGCACGGTTACGCCAAAGCGAAAAACAAACCGATGATCGCGATTACGCACAACATGGTCGGTTTGCAGCATGCGAGCATGGCGATCTTCAATGCCTATATCGACCGCGTGCCGATCATGGTGCTGGGTGGCACCGGACCGATGAACTCCAAGCGGCGCCGCCCGCGCATCGACTGGATCCACACCGCGTTGGTGCAGGGCAATCAGGTGCGTGACTACGTCAAGTGGGACGACCAGCCGTATTCGTTGGCCGACGTGCCGGATTCGTTCATCCGCGGTTATCGCATCGCCACCACCGATCCGATGGCGCCGATCTACATCAACTACGACGCCGATATTCAGGAAGACGCGTTGACGGCGGCAATGGATGTTCCGGACGTGACGCGCTACTCCGCGCCGGCGTCCACACAGGCAAATCCCCAGGCCTTGCGCCGGGCGGCTGAGATGTTGGTCAACGCCCAGACACCCCTGATTGTGGCGGACCAGGTCGGACGTAATCCCAAAGCCGTGCCCGCGCTCATCGAACTCGCTGAACTGCTGGCCATTCCGGTGGTCGACAAAGGCTCGCGCTTCAATTTCCCCTCGGTTCATCCTCTCGACGCGACCGACGGCGTTCGTGAGATTCTCCAAAAGACCGATGTCATACTGGCTCTCGACGTCGGCGATATCTTCGGCTCGCTCACGACCGTGAGCAAGCAGACGCGCCACTCGGAGTATGTTACCTCGGGAGCGGTTAAGATTATCAGCATCTCGATGAACGACATGCTGGTTCACTCCTGGGCCAATGACTATCAGGCGCTGCAAGCGATCGACGTGCCGATGACCGCCGATACCGCGGTTGCCTTGCCCGAGCTGACCCGGCTCTGCCGCGAGCTGCTCGGCAACGACGCCAAGAAAAAGTCAGCCATCGAAGCGCGCCAAAAAGAACTGGCCGAGAAGCATAAGACCCGCCGCACGAAATGGCGCGCCGACGCGGAGGCGAAAGGATCGCAGAAAGAAATTTCCACGGCCTGGCTGGCGTTGGAAGTGGGCGAAGCGATCAAAAAGGCGCCGTGGATCCTGGTGAACGGGACATCCAACGGCTGGACTCGCCGCCTGTGGGATTTCACCAAGCCCAATCACTCGCTCGGCGGCAGCGGCGGCGCCGGTTTGGGCTACGGCCCGGGCGCCTCGATCGGTGCGGCTTTGGCGCTCAAAGGCAGCGGTAACGTTGCGGTTGCCATTCAATCCGACGGCGACATGTTGATGACTTCGAGCGCGCTCTGGACCGCGGCCAAACATCGCATTCCGCTCTTGATGGTCATGCACAACAATCAGTCGTACTACAACTCCGAAGAGCACGGCATCGAAGTCGCCAAGTTCCGCAATCGGCCAGTCGAGAATGCCGGCATCGGCACCCACGTCGATGATCCGGCGATCGACTTCGCCACCATGGCAAAGTCGTTCGGTGTCCACGGCGAAGGGCCGGTGGTGAATCCGGCCGACCTGCGTCCGGCGATCGAGCGGGGACTCAAGTACGTGATGGAAAAGCAGCTGCCGTATCTCGTCGACGTCATCGCCGAACCACGCTAAGCGGCGTAAATTGGCGCACGATCCCTATCGCGAATTTCGTCAGGCCGTCGACCGGGGCGAGGATAAAATCGACCTCGGTCGGGCGGCTCTGACGATCGCGCTGACGGATTATCCGAAGCTTGATATTCCGGCGTATCTGTCGCGCATCGACGAGTTAGCGGCAGAGGTCGCCGGCCGGTGCCAGGACGGTGAGGTCGTTCAAACCCTTGCCGCACTCAATGATGTCTTGTTCCGCCAGCACCATTTCCGCGGCAACAGCGACGACTACTACGATCCTCAAAACAGCTTCCTCAACCAAGTCCTGGACCGCAAAATCGGCATACCGATTAGTCTTTCAATTCTTTACATGGAAGTCGCCCGGCGTGTCGGGGTGGTGCTCGATGGCGTGGGGTTCCCCGGTCACTTTCTCGTCAAATATAGTCAGAATGGAGCTGAGATCGTCATCGATCCATTCAGCCAGGGAGAGATCAAGTCGCGCAACGATTTGGCCCGTATGCTCAGCGGCCTGTATGGCGGCGCGGTCGATCTCCGTGACGAGTATCTCAAAACGGCGAGTAAAAAAGACATCCTGAGGCGGATGCTCGGCAATCTCAAGGGGATCTACGCGAAGACCAACGATCTCGTGAAATTGTTATCGGCGCTCGACCAGGCCATTATACTGGACCCCGCCGCCGTCGATGAAATTCACGATCGGGCGAAAGTCTATATGAGGCTCGAATGTTTTGCTCAGGCTCGGGCGGATTTTGAAACGTATTTGGAGCGGGCGCCAGGCGCGAAAGACGCAGCCGAGGTGCGCGAGCAGCTGATCGACCTGGCCAAACGGGTCACGCTGATTCACTAACCGGCCGCGGCCGCCGGCCGGTTTTTCACTATTGCCTGGAAAATTCGCGGAAACTGCTTGCAAATGATGTGGTCAGTGAGAAATCCTTGATCATCGCTTTGGTGAATTTCCACGGTTGAATCTGCCACCATTTCCACTCACGGAGATTGCGCATATTCTGCGCCCAGACGCGCTGCAACTCCTGGCGCGAATAAACGACCCGGTTGTTGATGGCGTCGAATCTGACCAGTCGCAGATGCGGCCGCGTTGGCAGATGGACCCGCAAACGCGCATAAGCCTCTTGCCATTCCTGGATTCGGTCGCCGAGGCGGATACCGGCCTGAATATTGCCGATCTCGTCCAGCACGCGCCGTGCCGCTTCGCTTTCCAGAGGACGCAGTTCCTGAAGTTTTATGCGCAACGCATCCCACTGTCGCAAAAAACGGTTAAGATCGTTGCGATCATAAACCACCCGCGAAGAAAGATCTTCCAGCGGTTCAAGGATGGCGCGCGCGCGTTCAGGCAGGGTTTCCTTGGCATTGTTGCAAAGTTTTTGAATTTCGCCGATGCGCAGCACTTGCCAAATATCCGATTGCAGCTTTTGAATCTGTTCCAGCCAGCGTTCCTCGGTTTCGGTTTTCTTGCGCGTCTGCAGCCAGACTTCTTCCATTTCCTTTAAGAATTTGGCCCAGGTGATCATCAGCGCGGCGGTTTCCTTCGCGCGCTTCCAGAGATGGACGGGGATAGAGTCGATGGCATAGCCCTCACGGCGCGCCTTGCGATCCTTGAGGCGGAAAAAACCCGCGACCATGGGATGCTGTTTTTCGATGAGCGCGGCGTTTTTGTACCAGAAGAAAATCGACATCAAATTCCAATAGTTCTTCGGATGGTCCGTCCAGCGCGACAGGTTCCGAATCATATTTTCCTTGCTGTAAAACGTCCGCCATGCGTCTTCATACGCGTCCGTCCATTCTGCCGCCGTCATCAACGGATGTTCGATGGTCGCGTGAAAAGAGTCGCGCTTGTTGAAGTCCGGATCCATCCAATCGCCGCGCTTCTTCATCTCGCGATGATCGTGGGAGCCGGGCAGAGGCGTCAGCATGAAAAAAGACGCCTGATCCGGGCCCACCTCATCCATCAGAAAGCGGACGTCGTCGGCGACCTGTTTAGTCGAATCCCACGGCAGGCCGATGATGTATCCCGTGTGGACCAAAATTCCGGCAT
>CAMLCX010000333.1 GCA_946478635.1 uncultured Pseudomonadota bacterium | reverse complement strand
AAACTCTTTCCCATTTGGTTGCGGCTCTGCTGCGCTAAGTTCTTTGCGGTTAAATTCCCTATCGGAAGTTTATTTTTATTAACGCTCGTCTACTCGTAGCCGATCGCCGAGACAATCGGCAGCGATGCCGCTTGTTTCGCTGGAGCGAAACTTGCCAAGACACAGAGAATCACCGAAGCGAGGATCGAAAGCGCCGCCACATCGTAGGGGTAGAAGAACTGAAACGTCCAGCCGGTGAGTTGCTTGGTGTTGTAAACGACATGGTGATACGCCATCACGGTGCCGGCAACCAAACCGAGCACTCCGCCGATCAGCCCCATGCAGGCCGCTTCGGCGACAACCACGCGTCGCACTTGCGCCTGGGTCGCGCCGATGGCGCGCAGGACGCCGATCTCCCGCGTCCGATCGAGCACCGACGCTAACAGTGTGTTAATCACGCTGAAAATCGCCACCACCACCGCAACGATCTCGACGGCGTAGTTCACCACAAACGATTGCTCCATGATTTTCACCACGGCCGCTCTCAGTTCGCTGTGCGTGCTGATGAAGAGCTGGAAGCGCTCGCCGTGGCGTTGCCTGATCGTTTCGATGATTTGCCGCTGATCGGCGCCCGGTTCGAGCCACAGATCAAAAGCGTCGAGCAATTCATCGCGCCAGTATTTTTTGTACAGCGCGCGGTCGAGCAGCACGCTGCCCGAATCGGATGAATAATCGATGTAGACCGCGAGCACGCGGAAAGACGTTTTCCCGGCAGGCGTCACCAACTCGATCTGTTCGCCGGTTTTTGTGCCGAACTTGCTCTGGAAGCTTTCGCTGATGATCACGCCCTGCCCTTCGCCCATCTCGCGCAGCGCCTGGTTGCCGTCGCCGTCGGCCATCGGCAGATTCCTTACGCTCGCTGAGTCGCGCGCCGAAAACGACTCGATCAAGATCGGCTTCCCTCGATAGGTGGACCGGATCAGACGGTAGAGATCGATCACCTTTATTCCTGGAATCTGCTTTAATTCCGGCACGAGATCCTCGCGCAGCGGAACATTTTTTGGCCCCGCGGTTCTGGCCCCCGAACTGACGATCAAATCCGCCGTCACCATTTGATCGACCCAGGCGAGCAACGAGCCGCGCACGCTGTTGACGAAGGCGGCAATGGTAAAGATCGCCGCCAGGCTGATCACCATGGTCGCCACCGTGATCCCGGATCGGATCGGGTTGCGAATCAGACTATCCGATGCCAGTCGCAGCTCGATCCAGGATAACCCCGGCAAGCCGAGTCTCGATTGCTGAAAACGACCCACGACAAAATTGATTATCGCCGGACAAAAAGCCGCCAGGCCGAGAAGAAAAATCAGCATGCCAATCACACCGACACTGAATTGAGCGACCGACCCGTTAACCGTCGGCGCCGCCAACAACAGCGCCGGCGCAACGACCAGGCAAAATATTCCAAACCGATTGGGCCAGGATTTCCTGCCGCGGCCGGCCGGTTGCCAGGCCGCCTGTCGGACGCTCTCCAATGGGGATACATGCACCGCTTCCCAGGCTGGATGAAGAGCTGCGAGAACTGCGACGGCAACCCCGCTGCCCAGGGCTAGAGCGATATCGCTCAAGGAGAAGTTTCCCTGTTCGAGATCCATGAGCGAGAAAAGATTGCCGACCGTTTCGCCGACCACGACCAGCGCTCCCCGGGCCAAAAGCGCGCCAAGCAGCGCTCCGACCAGCGATCCCGCCAGCGCCAGCAAGAGAGCTTCCGTAACGATCAACCGGAGCAACTCGCTGCGCTTCATGCCTAAACAGCGCAGGGCGCCGATTTCTTTCCTTCGCTGGATCACGGAAACCGAAACAGTATTGTAGATCAGGAAAAATCCGACAAAGAGCGCGATCAGGCTGACGAAGAAAAGTCCGACGCGAAACGACGTCAGCAAGAGTTCGATCTGTTCGCCGCGTTTTCGCGGACGCTCCACCTCTGCGCCGCCCTGGAGCCGCTCGCGCAGGCGCTGGCGGACGGTGTCCACCGAGGTTCCGTCTTCCACCGTCAAGTCGACGATGTCGAGCTTTCCCTCCTTGCCAAACGTGCGCTGCGCGACCGGCAAGTCCATCAACGCAAAGCTACCGCCAAAAACCGCCGCCGTTCCCTGCTCCTTCAGCAAGGCTCGAACCGTGAAAGCACGCTTCCCCTCGCTGGTGAGCACGGTCACGCTGGAGCCGACAGGCAAATTCAGCCGGCGCGAGAACGATTCGGTCAAGGCAATGGAGTCCGGGCGGGCGATGAAATTCAGCGCCTGATCGAATGCGAACTCCTTCTCAGCAAACTGGTGCCCGCGAATGGCGGAATCGGTGAGAAAATCCACGCCGTAAACAAACAACCGTTCGCCGCTCTGACCGGCGACGGGAAGGAAGCCCTCCACCGCTCCCGCCGCGTCTCGCACCCCGGCCGTGTCGCGAATAATCGGCAAAAGCGCATCCGCGATGCCGCTCTCACCATTGGCCACCTGCAAAACTGCCTTACCGGCGATTTGATCGATGGTGGATTGGAAAGAACTCGTCAACGACTGGTTTACCACCGCGATGGCGACAATCACGGCAACTCCAAGGGAGATGCCGAAAAAAGTGAGAGCCGTCCGCAACCGATGATGCTTCGCGTGGCGCCACGAGATCGTCCGCAATAAACGCATCATTTAGAGACGTCTTTTTCGATCTGTCCGTCGCGTAGATAGATTCTGCGGTCACCATAACCGGCGGCTTCTTCGCTATGCGTGACCATCACGACCGTGCACCCTTCCTCTTGACTGATTTGACGCAGCAAACAGAGTATCGCCGTGCCGTTTTTCGAATCGAGATTGCCGGTGGGTTCATCGGCCAAGAATATCGGCGGATCGAAGGCCAGCGCGCGCGCCATGGCGACGCGTTGGATCTCGCCGCCGGACAGTTCCTCAGGCAAATGCTTATTGCGCTCCTCCAAGCCTACTTTCTTTAAAAGCGCCTGCGCCCGCGCTTCCGCCTCGGTTTTGCCTTGGCCGTCGAGCACCAGCGGCAGCGCGACGTTTTCCAGCGCCGTGAGGGTCGGCAGCAAATTGAAAAATTGAAAGACAAAGCCGACCTTTTTTCGGCGAAATAACGTCACTTGATCGTCGGCCATCTGGCCGATCAAACGATTGTCGACTAGAAGTTCGCCGCTGCTCGGGCGGTCCAGGCCGCCGATTAAATGCAACAGCGTGCTTTTGCCCGAGCCGCTTGGTCCCATGATAACCGCAAAGGCGCCTTTTGGGATATCCAACGAGATCCCCGCCAACGCGGTGATTTCGTTTTCGCCCTGCTGATAGGCTTTGCGGACGTCGAGGCAGCGAATCATGGGGTTGGAGAACTAAGTGATCAGGCTGATCTTCGGCGCCGTCAGCGCGGGCACGGCGGGTTGGGCTCGCTCGAGGTCGTCCAGATCCTTTTTCACCGCGCCGACCAGCGAGTCGACGTCGATGCCAAGACAAACCGGACCGTAAGGCTCGATTTTTTCAATGCCCGTGCGCCAGAGCTTGAGCGCTCCGGCCGGGACACCCTGCTGGAGCTTGAAATAACCGGCGGCGACCTGGATCAGGCCCTGGTAAAACTTTCGTTCTTCGCCATGATCTTCCAGCCAGATTTCTTCCAGCGTCTCGTGACACTCGAAAAAAAGCTGCTGATTGAACTCCTCAATGCCTTTGAGAAAACGCGGATCGTCTTTGGCTTCCATGGCTAAATATATTGACAAGCCCTTTGTGTTCTTTGCACTGCAATATCGCTAAATTTGCGCGACTTACACAAATTTTTCAGGTTGGTGGTCTTAAGTTGTCAGGCTCCGTGAGAAAATCCGTACTCACCACGAAGGACACGAAGTTCGGAATTTTATTCATCCGAGCCCTTCGTGTCCTTCGTGACCTTCGTGGTGAAAACTCTTTCCCATTTGGTTGCGGCTCTGCTGCGCTAAGTTCTTTGTGGTTAATTCTATTACGCGCTATTTTGGAAAAAGGTGATGTCACAACCTAACGCGAAAAACGAAGTCACGCTAGAGATCGAGGGTCTTTCCTATGGTCCCTATGGAATTGGCCGGGTCGACGGCCGGGTGGTGATGGTGCCGCACACGGCGCCCGGGGATACGATCGTTGTCCGGACAGTCGAGGATAAGGGGCGCTTCTTAATCGCCGAAGTCATTGAGATCATCTCCCCGTCGCCTGTGCGCCGCACACCGCCATGCCCGTATGTCGGCGCCTGCGGCGGCTGCTCTTGGCAGCATTTAAATTACGCCGTCCAACTCAAGGCAAAAGAGCGAAGCGTCGACGATGCGCTGCGGCGCATCGGCAAGCTCAGCGGCTACGATCTTCGGCCGATCATTCCGGCCGCGCACGAATTCAATTACCGTCGCCGCGTCCGGCTCCAGGTCGGGGCGGCAAATCAACTTGGTTTTTACGGCGCTTCTTCGCGCCACCTAGTGGAAATCGAATCGTGTCTAATCGCCGAAGATCAGCTCAACCGCATCTTCGACACTCTGCGCCGATGGGCGCGCGGCATCAACACGTCTCTGGAGCATTTGGAGATCGTCAGCGGCGATGAGCCCAATCAAATCGTTGTCATTGCCGGCACAGCCGACAGATTCGTACCGCGAGACGAGCCGGCCTGCGCAAATCTCGTCAGCCCGGAAGGTGAAATTAACGGCGTAATTTTTGGCGGCGATACATGGCGTAAATTTTGGGGCGAGCCACGCATCGCCGTGGGCCTAAGCAGCGATCTTGCGATCCGCGTCGATGCCGATGTTTTTAGCCAGGTGAATCCGGCCGGAAACCGACGCATGATCGAGGAACTCCTCAAAGCCGGCGGCTTCACGAGCAGCGACCGGATACTCGAGCTTTTCTCCGGCGCTGGAAACTTTACGTTACCCATTGCGCGGCAGGTCCAATCCGTCATCGCCGTGGAAGGTCATCGCGCGGCGGTCGACAACGGCAAATGGAACGCCCAGAAAAATGCCATTGACAACGTCCGCTGGCAATGCGCTCCGGTTCCGAAGGCAGTGAGGGAATTGAAAAAGCGGCGCGAGCAATTTAGCAAAATCGTCCTCGACCCGCCGCGCGCCGGCGCCAAAGGCATCGCAGCGGATCTAGCCGCGCTCGGCGCGGCTAGGATATTTTACCTCTCCTGCAACCCGGCGACGCTGGCGCGCGATCTTGCCGCGCTCACTCGGCTCGGCTATAAGCTTGGCGCCGTCCAACCGATCGACCTGTTTCCACAGACGTTTCACGTCGAAGCTCTAGCTGTACTCGATCGATAAAATGTTTTCTGGAAAGATACCATCATTACCAATGTAACAAAAAAGTTAAGCGGCGTTATTTACTTTCGGTGTATTTTCGAATTGTCGCTCTCACTTCGGGCGGCGCTTGAACCAGTTTCCTGATCAATTTGTCGGCTTCGCCGCCTACTTGAAAATGGGGATCGGAGCGCGTGACCTTTTTAAATTCCTGGATGAATTCCGGATCCTTGATCATCTGCGAAAACCCCTGCCGCAGCGCCGTAACGGCTTGCGGGGGCGTGTTCGGCGTAACTTTGGCGATGCGCTGCATGGCGTGCGTGAGATTGATCGTTTTCAATGTTTCCCATAACGGGCCCGAACCGAGTTTGCCGAATATCTGCTGGTGCAGCTGCGAGAATGAAGGAATGTCGGGAACTTCAGCGCTGGAGCGAAACTCTCCGTCCGCAGTGACCAGCTCATCCGCGTAAACGGGAACTACGAGACCTTCCTTTACCATGCGCGGTTGTACCTGGGAGCGATAGCCGGGCGTCCCCTCCGTGAAAAACTGAATTTCGTTTCGCTCCACAGCCAATCGCGCATCCGAATTGGAGTTATACCCCGTCACATACTGGAGCCG
>CAMLCX010000332.1 GCA_946478635.1 uncultured Pseudomonadota bacterium | reverse complement strand
ATCAGCAGCAAAGCGACGCCGACAAATTCAGGCAGAGACGGCGAAATATGGATCAACGCTCCGCCGAGGATGCCGCCGAGCGAAGAGCCGACGAAACTGAATGAATTGTAGACGCCGCTCGCGACACCGCGCCCGCTCGACGGCACCTGGCGCGTAAGAAACGCCGGCAGGATGGGCTGGTAGATACTGTAACCAAACATAAAGGCCGCGCCGCTCAGGTAAAGAAGCAGATCGTACTGGGCCCCCACCAAGTAAATTCCGTAGCCGACTGTGGCGGTTAACCAGCCGATCAAAATCGGGCCGCGGAAACGACCTTCTTTCTCGACACGCCGTATGTAGGGAAAAACGAATAGGATACTGGGTAGAAAAATGACCGAGTAGACTTTCCAGAGTTCGAATTTCTCCAGGCCGATGGCCGTCCAGCTCAGTGGATAGGTGAAAAAAAACAGATTGAGAGCGAAGGAGAGGACAAAGGTCGCGATGAATATCGGTCGTAAATGGTCATGGAAGAGAATCGGTTTAAGCGCCATCGGCGCCTCGCGGTTGGCGTCCGGGCGTGCCGGCGGAAACCAGATTGCGGCGAGGATCATCGACAGAGCGCCGAGCGCCGCAAGCAGGTAGAAAAGCCCGCCCATGCCGATTTGAGCGGCGAGAAAAGGGCCGGCCAAAAGGCCGATCATAAACGAAGCGCCGATGGCGATACCTGTGATCGTGTAGGCTTGCGTGCGCACATTTTCTCGGGTGAGATCCGCCAGGGCCGCGAAAGCGACGGAGCCAACCGCGCCGGTGCCTTGCAGGGCGCGAGCGAGTATCAACTCGTAAATATCGGTCGCCAACGCACATCCGACGCTGCCGATAACAAACAGCGCCAAACCGCCGACGAGCACCGGTTTTCTGCCCCATCGGTCGCTGGCCCAGCCGAGCGGGATCTGAAAAACCGACTGCACCAGAGCGTAAATGCCGAACGCCAGGCCGGCGAGGGCCGACGACGCGCCGGGGTAGCGCACCGCGTAAACGCTGAAGATCGGCAACATGAGAAAAATTCCCAGAAGCCGAAGCGCCGAAATTAAGCTGACGACGATGATGGGAGCGATTTCGTCGCGGGTGAACGAGTGTTGGCTATCGACCAATTTGTAGCGAGTGCTCCAGTGCTGGCGAAGTCTGTCGGTTCAATTTACATGGTTTGTCGCAAATAAAAAGGGCAGCGCTGTTGTACTGGCATGCCTGTAAGTGGTGCGCACCCCGCAGAATTGTTTCCGATCACTTACCACGAAGTGATTCATGATCTTACGCTCGCTCCTAGAGAATGAACAGGGAGGGACTTCTCTCCGCACGTTTTCCCCGCGCCTCGTCATTCCCGCGCACGCGGGAATCCAGGTTTGTTTTCCGCCCCAATTAGCCTGGATACCCGCTGGAGTCTATCCTGAGCGCGGCCGAAGGGCGGTATGACGGAACGCTGCGATTACTTCTCGTATTCGGGTTCTTCGTTCTGTAGATCAGCTACGCACACGTATTTTCAAAGGAGGTCCCAGCGCGGCGAAGCCGCAACCAAAGGGGCACAAGAAGGACTCACCGCAGAGGCACAGAGGTCGCAGAGTTCGGAGTTTTGATTGATAAAATTCTTTTCTCGGCGTACTCGGCGTCTCCGCGGTGAATTCTCTTCTGGACCGAGATCGTCTGGTGGTCATTGGAAATTCGCGCGAGCCGCAATACGAAGAGCACGAAGTTTAGGAGTTAGAATTATTGAAATGCTTCATGGCTTTCGCGCCTTCGTGGTGTGAATCCTGTTTTTCTCCTGCGTCGCTAGGATCTTTGCGGATAATTCTCCGATTCCGAATTTTCTTCCGTCGAACGCTTTGAACGGCTTGAACGGTTGGAACAACTGGAACAAGGTTTTTTCACGACGCCGGCGGCGCGGGTTTGGCATTGGACGCGGGCGGATTGTCGAGCAGACCCGCCGCCTGCAGCGCGTATTTCAAGCGCCGGCGAAACTCCCGGCCGACGACATACTGCTGCGCGGGTTGGGTCTTGAAGCGAGCCTTGATCGTTACCGTCGTCTCGGTAAAATTCTCGATTCCGAAAACTTCGAGCGGTTCAAGGATCACGCTGGCAAATTCCTTCTCGGCTTTCATCTCGGCTCCCACACGGCGCATCAATTCCATGATCCGGTCCGTGTCTACTCGGAAGGGCAGGGTGATGTCGATGGCGGCGGCGGACCAGTCCATGGTCGCGTTCGCGAGGGTGGTAATGGCGCCGTTGGGAAAGACATGAACGACGCCGGCCTGGTCGCGCAGCATTACCGTGCGAAAGGTGACGCCTTCGACAATGCCCGTTGTATTGTTGACGGTCGCGATATCGCCGACGCGAATTTGATTTTCGATCAAGAGAAAAAAGCCGCTCACCAGATCGCGCACCAAGTGCTGCGCGCCGAATCCCACCGCCAAGCCGACCACTCCCGCACCGGCGAGAATCGGGCCGATGTTCACGCCGATTTGGCTGAGCGTTACCAGAGCGACGATGAACCACAACAGCCCGCAACTCAGCGTCCACATCACGCTAGACAGTGTTTTGATGCGCTTAGTCGTCGCCAGGGTGTCTTCGCCGCGGGCGGTCGCGTGGATTAAAAACGCTTCCAGCTTTCTGAGGCCGGCGCGCATAAGTTGCGTGACGATGTACGCAAGCACGATGATAATCGCGATTCGAATCAAACCCTGAAAGGCATCGACGCCAATTCCGAACAATCTGGCGACAAATGCCTCTGAAGTCTGAGCGGTCATAGGATCCCCCTCGATTGTCGTTTATGCCATTGTCGCAAAAAAAGTTTACAAGGTACCAGCCCGGCGAACAATGCATCCAGTCAACATTTTGTCATTGACATGATACGGCGCTGCGATAGATTTCGGCCCGAATCGTACTGGAGGTTTTATGCGGAAGAAGCTTTTAATGACCGGTGGAATATTGCTCGCGCTCTGTCTCGCTTGGCAACGAGCGGAAGCGGCCTCGGCGCCGGAGAAAGTCAAATTTCCTTACTCGCCGATGTCGTGGAACAGCTTGCCTTGGTGGGTGGCGAAGGATGCCGGTCATTTCGAAAAAAATGGTCTGGAGGTCGAGCCGTTCTACGAAGGCGCGTCGTCGGTCATCGTCCAGGCGATGCTCGCCGGCGAGGCGAATTTTGGCGGCCTGGCGGGACCGGCCATCGTCAGTAACGTGATCAACGGAGGCGACGTGATACAGATCGCCGCTATTGTCAAAACATTTACGGTGCCGATGTTCTCAGCGCCGAACATCAAGGAAGTCGCCCAGCTCAAAGGACAAAAGGTGGCCGTGAGCCGCTTCGGGTCGATCTCGCATATCGCGGCGCAGAATATTTTCCAGAAATCCGGAGTTACCGGGGTGGCGGTTATCCAATCGGGCGGTACTCCGGAATCAGCGGCGATGTTGATGTCGGGCGCGGTTGCTGCCGCGATGGTGCCGCCGCCGCAGAGCTTGATGCTCAAGGAAAAAGGTTACCGTGAGCTGGTCAGCGTCAAGCAATTTCGCGAATGGAATATTCCTGTTGTCGAGAACGGCATCGCCGCGCGCCGTAGCTTCGTGGACAAAAATCCAGGCGTTGCCAAGCGCTTCATCCGCGCCGCGTTCGAAGGCATTCAAACCATTTACACCAACAAAGAGCTGGCCATAAGAACTCTGGCGAAATACACCAAAGTCAACGATGAGAAAATTTTGGAAGAGAGCTACCGGTTTTCAGTGGAAGCGCTGAGCAAAGAAGGGTTCATGCCGCCGGAGGCTTTCTCAGCGCTGGTCGAGCAGCTGGTTAGCCAGAAGGCGATCGATGAGGCGACCAGCAAAAAGCTGCCGCTCACGGCCTATTTCGACAATCGCTTCGTCAATGAGCTGGAGAAGGAAGGGTTTTTCAAAAAGCTTTGGCAGTGAAGTTGCGGCTTCCAGGGTCGAACAATCCATATCTGCAATCTGCAATTTGAGATTTGCCATGCCGAAGGCCAGGCCTTCGGCCTTGGCAACCTGCCGCCTAATCGCATAGAATCCGCAGGCTAACAACCTTGTGCGATTTTATATCGATACTTGCGTGATCACCGAAGCCGACACCTGTAGAAAGTACGTCCTGCCGAAACTCTATGCCGCTGGTTGGAACGACGACCAGATCAGCGAGCAAAAGAGTTTCACCGATGGGCGCATCATCCCCGGAGCTAAAACGCGTCGCCGGCCGGCTAAACGGGCCGATTATCTGTTGCGCTACGCCCGAGACTTCATGCTGGCGGTCGTCGAAGCCAAGGCGGCGTACAAACTTCCCGGCGACGGTTTGCAGCAGGCCAAAGATTACGCGGCAATCCTCGGCGTGAAGTTCGCGTATTCAACCAACGGCCACGGCATCGTCGAGTTTGACTCTACGACGGGTAAGGAGCGTCACCTCGACGCTTTCCCAAAACCGGCCGATTTGTGGGCGCGCTTTCGCGACAGCGAAAAGATCGAAGATGAAGCGACCGCGAGCCGGCTTTTGACTCCTGCCAACGCGGCCATCGGCAAAGGCCAGCGCTACTATCAAGAAATCGCCATCAACCGAGTGGTGCAGGCCGTGCTGCAAGGCAAGAAACGAATCCTCCTCACGATGGCTACGGGCACGGGCAAGACCGCCGTGGCTTTTCAGATTTGCTGGAAATTGTGGAATATGCGCTGGAACCGCGCCGGCGAGCATCGGCGTCCAAAGATTCTCTATCTCGCGGACCGGAACATTTTGATCGATGACCCGAAGGATAAAATGTTTACCACGTTCGGCGATGCGCGCTGGAAGATCGAGAACGGCGAGGTCAACAAAGGGCGCGAGTTGTACTTCGCGATTTATCAGGCGATCGCCAAGGACGAACACCGGCCGGGACTTTACAAAGAGTACTCGAAGGATTTTTTCGACCTGATCATCGTCGATGAGTGCCATCGCGGCAGCGCCAAGGACGACAGCAACTGGCGCGAGATTTTGCGTTACTTCCAGCCGGCGTTTCAATTGGGCATGACGGCGACGCCTTTGCGCGAGGACAACCGCGACACTATCGCTACTTCGGTAATCCGATTTACACGTATACTTTGCGCCAGGGCATCGAGGACGGGTTTCTCGCGCCCTATCGGGTTCACCGTATCGTCACCGAGTGGATGCAGCCGGTTGGCGGCCGAGCCAGGGAGACGTCGATCGCTACGGCCGCGCAATCCCAGACAACGAGTATCAGACGGTCGACTTCGAGCGCGCCGTCGCGCTCAAGGCCCGAACGCAGGCGATCGCGCGCAATATCACGGATTTTCTTAAGAAGACGGATCGCTTCGCCAAGACCATCGTCTTTTGCGTCGATCAGGAACATGCCGATGATATGCGGGGAGCGCTCAACAATCTGAACGACGATCTGGTCAAGAAATATCCCGACTACGTTTGCCGCATCACTTCGGACGAGGGAACGGTCGGCAAAGGACTGCTCAGCAAATTTCAGGAGCTCGAGACCGTAACTCCCGTGCTCGTGACCACATCACAATTGCTCACCACCGGAGTCGATATCCCCACCTGCAAGAACATCGTCATTGCCCGCGTGGTCAGCTCGATGGTGGATTTCAAACAGATCATCGGGCGCGGCACTCGAGTGCGCGACGATTACGGCAAATACTATTTCAATATCTTGGACTATACCGGTTCCGCGACGCGTCTCTTCGCCGACCCCGACTTTGACGGCGAGCCCGCGCTGGTGACCGAGGAGGAGATGAACGACGAGGGCGAAATCATTTCCCATACCGTCCAGACAGATTCGCTGATCGGCGAGGAAGACATCGAAATGCCGCCATCCATCGCCGACGATTCCGAAGGAGTTCGCCGCAAGTACTACTTCGACGGCGGCCATGTCGAGATCGCCGCGCATCTGGTTTA
>CAMLCX010000331.1 GCA_946478635.1 uncultured Pseudomonadota bacterium | reverse complement strand
GACGATTTTGAAGCGGCGGGAATCAACTCAAAAGAGGATGTCCGGGCAGTCTTCTCCGGCAACTTCTACTTTGGCTGTGAGGCCGACGACCGGGCAACCATGTGGGCCTTCGATTCACGCATGGGTGTGCGGCTTCGGCCGGTCTTCAGCTCCGACTTTACGCATTTTGATGTGCCCGATTTCGGGGACGTGATCCCCGAGGCCTTCGAGATGGTGGAGAAGGGCTTCGTGACCGAAGAAGATTTCCGGGAATTCACGTTCACCAACGCCGCGCGCCTGCACACGCGCAACAATCCGGACTTCTTCAAGGGCACCGTGGTCGAGCAAGCGGTGGCCAAAGAACTTTGACGGCAGACGCCGTTGCCGTAGCGAACGGCTAAGCGGACCGGATGAGGGCTATTGCACGGTCCAATGGGTTCAAACCGTTCAACCGCTTCGCTCAGTTCAAGTCGTTACGGTAACGATGCGGTTTCAATCGTTCCAAGAGCTTGCCGCGAATGGTGGTTTGATCTATTTAGGTATAAGCCCACATTTGTTGATTGTTATTATGCGACATAAAAAGGAGCTCAACCATGAAGGACGGATTTAAAGTCATCGATGCCGACCGGCACATTTTGGAGCCGTCGGATCTTTATCAGAATTACCTACCGGAAAAATTCAAACATCGAGTCCGCCTGGCGGGGCCCAATCAAACAGTGCGCGAAGTGGACGGCAAACCAGTGTCCGATTCGGCTTTGCGCCCGGGCCGCACGATGGAAGACTTTGGCTACATCTTTTCTTCATCGAAGCGTTGGCGGGAATGTTTCGCGGATGCCTATGCGAATAAGTTCGATCCGGCGTCGAACCTGCGCGACATGGATCGCGAAGGCATCGATGTATCCGTGCTCTTTCCGACCATCGGGCTTTACATCATGTGGCGCGACGATATCGACCCGGAGCTGAGCGCGGCGATCTGCCGGGCTTACAACACCTGGCTCGCGGATTACTGCGATCATGACCGCAAGCGCTTGCATGGCGTCATGCTGCTGCCGCTGCAGGATCCGGCCCGCGCCGTGGAAGAGTTGAAATACGCGCGCGAGAAACTCGGCCTCGTCGGCATCTTCTGGCGCCCCAATAAGTTCTGCGGCCGCACCTTTGCAAGCCCGGATTATTACCCGATCTACGACGTCGCGTCGCAGCTGGGCGTTACGGTCTGCGTGCACGAAGGCGCGCGCACGGTTCTGCCCCAGGCGGGCGGCGACCGCTACAGCGAATTTGGCCGCCACGTCGCTTGCCACCCGCTCGAGCAGATGCTCGCTTGCTTGAATTTCTGCGCCGACGGCGTGCTGGAGAAGTTCCCAAAGTTAAAAGTCGCGCATCTGGAATCGGGCTGCGGTTGGGTGCCGTTCTGGCTCGAACGCATGGACGAACACTGGGAACATGAGTCGCATGGCTCGGCGAAGATTACCAAGGAGAAACCGAGCCACTACTTTAAACAAAACTGCTGGGTGAGTTGTGAAGCGGGGGAGGAGCTGGCGCCGGTGTTTATCGAGCATGTCGGCGACGATTACTTGATGATCGCCACGGACTACCCGCACAGCGACGCCATCGATAAATTTCCCGACAAAACCGTCGGCGCGATCAGCGGCAACAACAAGATCGCCGCCGAGTCCCGCCGCAAAATTCTTTGGGACAATCCGACGAAGACGTTCGGCCTGGGCGCGTGAAAGATAGCAAAGCGCAGAGGGCAAAGGGCCAAGCGCATCGCGCTAGGATTGAAAGGCCTGAATCGTGATGATTCGGGCCTTCTTTTTTGACGCGATCCACGGGAACAGGAGGGTATGTGACTGACTCGTTTAATTCCTCCAAGTTGAGCAGGCAAAGCAGTTTCGGCTTAGTTTGGCTGTTTTTGTTCTATGGCATGACCGCATCGGTTGAGGCGCAATCATCTTTTTTCCAGGGAAAAACTGTCACGATCATCCAGGGCAGGGATCCCGGCGGCACGGGGGATCTTCGCACCAAAGCGGTGGCGACGTTCGTGCAAAAATATCTTCCCGGAAATCCGACCGTCATCATGGAATACATGCCCGGCGCGGGAGGACGTAAAGCCGCCAACCATCTTTTCAGAGTGGCCAAGCCCGACGGGCTCACTATCGGCAATCCGAGCATCGGCATGATCTCCAGCGCCATCCTTGGCGAATCAGGCGTTCAATACGACATCGATAAATTTTTCTATCTCGGCTCGCCCTACAGCACCTATCACGCGGTGTTCGTCAGCCGGAAGCAGGCCGGTTTTAACAGCATAGAAAAACTTCAAGCGGCTTCCGGCGTCCGCATCGGCGCGCAATCGGTGGGATTTGTCACCTACAATGAAGGACGTCTGTTCGCTTATTTGCTCGGGCTCAAAGAGCCACGCTTCATCGCCGCTTACGGCGGGGCCGAAATCGACCCGGCGCTTTTGCGCGGCGAGATTGACGCGCGCGCAACCGGCGCGGACACGGTGGTTCAACGCAACAAGGAATGGCTGGAAAAGGGCACGATCGTGGACTTCCATGCCATCCTCGAAGTTCCCAAAGGAGAAAAGCACCCGCAGTTTTCGAGCGTGCCCGAGGTGGAAAGTTTCGCCAAGACTGATCTGGAGCGCAAGGTCATTAACATGGCGCGCGCCTTTAGAATCGCGGGAACTCCGTTCGTGCTTCCTCCCGGCACACCGAAGGATCGAGTCGAAATCATCCAGGGCGCTTTTCGGAAGGCGTATCAAGATCCCGAGTTTTTTCGGGAATACAAGAAGCTTACCGGTGATGAACCCACGCCGCTTCTGCCGGAACTGCACGACAAAGCGGTAAGAGACATCCCGCGGGAACGGGAAGTGGTTGAAGTTTTCAAAAAACTCGTCGGCGCCGGCCCTTTGCCATCACGCTGAAGCTCCTTCAGCTTATGATTCTCAACTTCGTGATGCTGCGCGAAATCCCCCACGGAGCCCTTTGACAAACTCCAGGGTGTGAGGATCTGGACGGCGCGCCGTGCTTTGCTTCGCAATTCGATTCGGCTGTAAATCCCGCGCGCGCGTCCCGGCATCGGGCCAGCTCGATTTGATGCTCTTCTGCGATCCCTTTGCCGCCCAAGTTGACAGAATCGCGACAGGTCGCTTATATCTGGTCCATGTGCAGTGAAAATTATGATTGACCGCGGTGACGCATTCATCGCTTCGCTCGATCTTCGAGTGAGCGAAATTCTCGATCGCTGCACCCGCTGTGGGCGCTGTGTCGAGGTCTGTCCCACCGCCGCTCCCGCTGGAATCGACACCAAAGAACCGGCAGCCATCGTGGACGACGTATTGGACATTCTACGCGGCGGCGGCGATGCGGCGAGCCGGGGCGCGCGCTGGGCGCAATCTTGCACCGGCTCGGGTCGCTGTCTCTCGGCCTGCGACGACGGCGTCAATCCGCGCTTCATGTTGGCGGCGACCCGCCTCAAGCTCAACCAGCGGCGGGCCGTAGAGGAACGCCACGCCACCGGCCAGGCCGGTTTCCAGAAAATGTCCGAAGCGGTGAAGGTACTCTCGCGGGTCCAGCTCCCTGCCGATCTGCTTGCGCGGATCACACGATCCGCCCGCGCGGATTCCGACGCGGCGCCGGACGTCGTCATGTATCTCGGCTGCAACGTTCTCAAAACGCCGCATATCGCGCTACTCTGCCTGGAGGTCTTGAATCGAATCGGCGCGCGCTACCAGGTCTTCGGCGGTCCGGCAAACTGCTGCGGCGTGATTCAATATCGTGCCGGCGACGCCAAGGCGTCCGGAAGAATCGGCGGCAACACGGTGGCGGGATTCGCCGGCACCGGCGCATCCCGCGTGCTCACGTGGTGTCCCACTTGCAACATCCAGTTGAGCGAGATCGTGCTGCCGAGCACGGAGGCCGCCTTCGCCTTGCAACATGTCATCCCGTTCATCGCCGCACGGATCGAGCTGCTGCGTCCGCACTTTATTCATCCCGTTCACAAACGCGTGGCGCTGCACGAACATCCGGGAGTGGCCGGGGTGACCGAAGGCGTCATCCAGATTCTTTCGGCGATCCCCGGCGTGGAGCTGGTCGATCTCGGCCAGCCGCGAGTGGGGTATATGTGCAACTCGCTGGCGCCGGTGCCGGCGTACAAGCGAGAACTCCATGCGCGGGAGCTCGACGCGGCGGCGGCGGCCGGCGTCGATTGTCTGGTCGGGATTTATCATGCTTGCCATCGCGAGCTCTGCGCCCACGAAGCGACATCGCCGTTCAAGATCGTTAACTTCCTCGAGCTGGTGGGCGAAGCGATGGGCGTGGAGAGCCAGGATCTCTTCAAGCAGTGGAAAATGATGCAGGACGTCGATCGGGTTCTGGCGGAGATCGCCGAACAGGCGGCTTCAATCGGGTTGGACCTGGACACCGTCCGCGAGGTGCTGATCGCTCACATGCTGCGCGAACAACCGCTGCCGGTAGGCCCGCGCAAAACCTCAGTTACCGCGCCGGCGACCCCGCCACACGGTTTTTTCCCGGAATAGCAAATAAAAACGTCCGTTCAAATAGTTCAAATCGTTCAACCGCTTCGCTCCGTTCAAGTCGTTAATGGGAGCTGGTTCAAAGCTGCAAGCGGCTCTTTCTACCTAAATCTCTCATCAAGGAGATAGACCATGATTCGCAAATTAGTGCTGATCGCACTGCTGATCCTGCCGCATTTGGTGTATGCACAACCGAAGGGATGGGAGAAGGAATGGAGCGATGCGCTGGAAGAGGCGAAGAAGGAAGGCAGGTTGGTGGTGGCGACGTCGCCGGATCCGGTCATGCGTGAGATCGCCGCCAAGTTCAAGGCGCGTTATGGCATTACCGTGGAGCATTTGGCGGGGTCGTCGAGCAAGCTTGCCGATCGCTTGGGAACCGAGCGGCGGGTCGGGATAAATACCGTCGATGTTTTTCTCGGTGGGGTCCAGACCGTGGCGAATATTCTTTACCCAGAGAAAATGCTCGAACCGCTCAAGCCTGCGTTAATTCTTCCGGAGGTGGTAGATGCGAAAAAATGGAAAGGCGGTAAACCGTGGTTCATCGATCCGGAAGAACGCTACGTCCTGCGGGTCTACAGCACCATCACCGGCCTGCTGCACATCAACACAGAACACGTAAAGGCCGGAGAGTTAACCAAAGCCAACGATCTGTTGCAAGCCAAATGGCGCGGCAAGATCGCGACCGAAGACCCGACGGTCGCGGGGAGCGGCAGCAATACGGCTGCTCGGATCTACCTGCAGATGGGAGAGGATTTCGTCAAAAAACTTTATCTTGGTCAGAAAGTGGTCCTTACCCGAGAACGGCGCCAGCTCACCGATTGGCTCGCGCGCGGGACCTACCCGATTTCCTTTGGCGCGCAAAGCTCGGACGTGGATAAGATGGTGAAGGAAGGATTCCCGCTCAGGGAAGTTTATGGGTTTCCCGATATGCCGCCGGCTTTGACCGGCTCGCCGTGGTTGCTGACGCTTATGAACAAAGCGCCCCATCCGAACGCGGCGCGGGTCTTTGTAAACTGGATCATTTCAAGGGAAGGGCTGGAGATCTATGCCCGGGCCGAGGGACGGGCGGCGCTGCGAACGGATACGGATGAGTCCTTTATCTCAGACGAAGAAAGGCCAAAAGAAGGGGTGAAGTATTTCGACACTTACGATTGGCAATTCACCGTGACGGAAAAAGAAAAAATTCGGCTCCGCTTGAAGGAGCTGCTGGGGCGCTAAAGCAGCTTTTACCATGCGCATTCTTCTGTTGCGGCCGGAAAGCGATGACCCCTCGCCGATAGATCAGGCGCTAGGCGCCAGGTTGTCGGCGCGGCTGAGCGCAGGGATTGTCGCTACGGCAGACGTCTTTCAGCGCGATGACAGCGGCGATCTCGCAAGAAAGCTCGCGCTTTGGCAGGATCAGGTTTCGGCGGTG
>CAMLCX010000330.1 GCA_946478635.1 uncultured Pseudomonadota bacterium | reverse complement strand
TGCATCTTGAAGGCACAACCGCTTTGCCTTCGTTCCGGAAGGGTTGCAGCTCGATGCAGCTTTGCCGCGAATAATCCGGGCTAATCCTTGAGCCGGATTCCGAACTTCGACAAGCGATGCTTCCATGCCTCCCGGCGTTCAATGCCCTTCCAGACTTCGATTTCCTGCCTGGCCAATTGCGTCTTTTTTTCCTTGAGCTCCGTCATTAAGTTCTGAATTAACTTGTCGCGGGCCTTGAGCAGCTCTTCTCTCTCGCTCAAAAGTGTGTCTCTCCGACCGTCACCATTAACTGGCTCCTCGCCGTTCTGGTCTGCCGACGGCATAACCAACAACGCCTTATCCGGGTGGTCGCGTTCCTGCTGCAGCAAATCTTCGAGTTGCGCTCTGGCAGCCTCAGACTCGATCAATCGCTCTTGCATGGCATTGATCTGCGCGCGAAGCTCGCCGAGCTCCGCACCACTCGCCTCCAAAAGCTTCTGTTTATCTTCGATCTGGCTCTCCAGGGAATCGATTCTTCCGCCGAAGCGCTCCTCTAATTCGTCGAGAGAGGATTCCCTGGACTGGAGTTGCGCGGTTTTCTCACGCACATCTTCCTGAAGCAGACGCTCAGCGCGCTCGCGCTCGGCTGCCGCTTCGTTGAGGTTTTGCGTGAGCTCATTCACCTTGGACATGAGCGCGTCGAGTTCCGAATCGCGCGCCTCCAAGAGTTCTTGTTTCTGCGCAATCTGCCCTTCCAGCGATGCGAGCTTTCCGCTCAAACGGTCCTCGAGAGATTGCATCGCAGATTCTTTGGCCTGTATCGATTCGGTCGCGCGTCGGAGTTCGTCTTCGAGCCTCCGCGCGACGCCGTCTTTCGATAGTTCCAACTGCGCCAATTGAGCGGCTTGGCCCGTCAGTTTGGACGACAGCGCCTTGAGCTCGTTATCCCGGGCATCCAATAGCTCCTGCTTGTGGCTCAGTTCGCTTTCAAGATCGCGCATGGCCGCATTGAAACGTTCTTCCAGCGCGCCCAGCGCCGCTTCCTTGGCGCCGAGCATCTCGCCTTTTTCCCTGAGATCTTCGTGCAGCGTTTGCGCGACTTGCTCTTTCGATTTGGCCACCTCAGCCAGTTGTTTCTTGAATCCCTCCAGCTCCGATTCCCGGCGATGGAGAAGCTCTTCCCTCTCCCTTAACCGGCTTTCCAGATTCCAAATTTGGCCGCTGAGGTCTTCTTCCAACTTTTTGATGCCGGCATCTTTGGCATGCAAAAGCGCGGTTCGTTCGTTAACCGCCTCTTCCAATAAACTTTCGGCCCGTTCTTTCGCTCCCGTCAAATCGGTCAGTTTTTGACTGACCGACGAGATTTCCGACTTGAGTGTCGAGAGTTCGCTGTCGCGAGTGCCGACCAGGTTTTGTTTGACTGCCAGTTGCTCTTCGAGAGCCTGAATCTTCGTCTTGAAGCTTTCTTCGATCTCGCGCACCGCGGAATCGCTTGCCTGAACAACGGCCTTCTCCTTTTTCAACGTTTGCTGAAGAAGCTGGGCCGCGTGCTCCTTGGCGGAGCCGACCTTCGCAAGTTGCTCGGCGAGAGAAGCCACCTGGGCTTTAAGTGCTTTGTTCTCTTCCTCCTGGCTCTTGCGCGATTCTTCGGCTTTCGTAACTTGGCTTTTGAAAGCGCCAGCTTCTTTGCTCAAACGTTGCTCCAGCGCGCGGGCGGCCGCCGCGCTGGATTCCAGCCGGGTTTGTTCTTTCTTGAGCTCTTCGCGCAGCGAGCTTTCGATCTGTGCTTTGGCCGCAGTGGCTCCTTCCAGCCGCTGCAAGGCGTTATGCACCTGCTGTTCGAGCGCCTGAACTTCGTCGTCGCGGCGTTTGAGAAAAATCTCCCGCTCGCCGAGTTGCGTGGTCAGGAGTTTAAGTTCGGTATTGAAACGGTCCTCGAGTTGGAGATAGGCGACTTTGCCGGCCTCATGTTGCTGCTTCTGCTTCAAGAGATCGTCATGCAGCGCCTCTTCCGCACGCGCTTTTGCCGCGGCCATCTCGCTCAGTCGCAGCGACACCGCTTTGACTTCGGATTGCAGAGACTTGAGCTCGTCGTCGCGGACTTGCAGCAACAGATCTTTCTTGCCGAGATCCTCCTGCAGTTCCTGCACTCGGACCCCGAGCCGCTGCTCAAGATCCCGCAAGGCGCGATCTTTTTCTTGCAGGTCTCGTTGCGCCTTCGTCGATACTTTCTCGATGTCGCTTTCGACTTGTGACTTGGTGGCCTGAAGTTCGCCCAGCTGGCGGCGGATCCCCGCCATTTCCGAGTCGCGCTGGCGCAGCGTCTTGTCCTTGTCGCTCAGCTGGTTTTCGAGCGTTCTGATCCTTTCACCTAAGCGCTCTTCCTCCGCTTTTATGGCCAGCGCGTCGGCTTCGAGCACTTCCTTCTTTTGCCGCAGCTCCTCCTCAAGACGATCCTCGGCGCGTTTTTTGGCGCTTTCCAGCTGATGGACACGATCGGTAAGCTCGGCGGCCTCGGCGCGAATGCCCCCTAGTTGGTTTTCTTTCTCCTTCAGATGACTGTCTTTTTCACGCAGTTGGGCTTCCCACTGCCGAGTCTTCGCGCCTAGGCGTTGCTCGGCATCTCGGAGCGCTGCGTCCTTGGTCTGCACGAGCTTGATTTGTTTGTCGAGCTCCTCGCGCAATTGTCGAACGGCCGCCGGCGGGAGCGGCGCACCGGTATCTGCGGCTGCGCTGGTTTTAACCGCCATCAGTTCGGCGTCTCGCGCTTTTAGCTCTCGCTCTTTTTCGTTCAAGTCGCTGAGCAGCAGCTCAATTTTCTCGATGCTGGCTTCGAGGTCGCGCATGACCGAATCCTTCGCCTGCCTATCGGTCTTGCCTTTCCAGACTTGCTCCTCGAGTAACTTCTCCGCTTCGGATTTCTCCGAACGCAGGTCCAGCAACCGCTGTCGGAGCGCTTGGATTTCTCCGTCACGAACCATTTTGAGGATGACAATGGTCATGACCACGGCGAAAAGCGAAAGACCGCCGTAGAATAGAGTGCCCGAAGGCAATTCATCGGCGATAAAGCGCGCCGGCGAGGACCAACCGTAGCTAAGCTTGTTGGCGAGCAACCAACGGAAATAGTTGGCTTCGAGCTCGTTACCCTGAAAGGCGAAAAAAATCAGCCCACCCAAAATCAAAGTGGCGCCGACCAGCACAACAATAACTTTTTCTCTTGTCCGCATATGGGGTTGCACCCCGGGGAGCAATTGCTTGATCCCCCGGGATTTGGGTATTTTACGCCTCCCGAAAGATTTTGCCAAAACAATTGTCCGAGGAGTCTTTTACTCGAAATTGCTCATAATTATCAACGATGACCAGGGATGCCCTTACAAGGCACCAAACCATCAATCAAACAATAATTTGGCGCGTCGGCCATTGTTCCAACGAGCCTGTGCTCCGAGAACAGCTCGTACTGTGCGATCTACTGCTTTGCCTTGAGTTCTTGATCATGCTCCTGAAGGAACTGTTTGATCTCATCGACGTGGTTCAGCAACCGCGACCATTGCTCTTTATAGAGCGTCACCGGAAACCTTCCTAAACCGTACACCGACAGACCCCCCTTTTCGCTGATCTTGAGCCGGAGCTCGCCGGGTTTCCGCTTATCGATTTGTTCTTTGAGCGCGCGGTTCTCGGCTTCCAAGCGAGCCAATTTTTGTTCTGCGGTTTCTTCGGCCATGACCCCTCCCATTCAATTGTAAACAGCGAGGCGATTTCGCAATCGTGCGACCCTAACTTTACTCAACGATATTTCATTTTGTCGCCGAAAAACACCCTCGCGCTAAAATCATATCCGGCAAGCCCGTTCCGCTAAGTATAACTCCCGCTTGATCCATCGCATGAAGTCAGATTATAAGAGTAATGACGTTATCCAGCGATTCAATCAATAGTCCTCAGCGATTCTAAACGGAGGTCGTTAGAATGTCAGCCAAGCTAGGTAGCCGGATCATCGACGGCGACGGACATATCATGGAAGACAACGCGGGCATCATCGCGCACATGCAGGGCGCTTACCGTGAGATCGCGTCGCGCAAGGGAGTTTGCTTTCCACCCTTGGATCATCTTCATTCAGGGCGCGCCGTCGAGACACCGCCGCAACGAGACCAACGTCCTCCAGTCGGCCCAAAGGGCTGGCTTGAGTTTCTCGATGACGTCGGCATTGACTGGACCGTGATGTACCCGACTCTGGCGCTCTCCTGTGGCAAGATCGTCAGCCGCGATTATGCGGTGGCGGTCTGCAAAGCCTACAACGACTGGATGGCCGAAACCTATATTAAGTTCAATTCACGTTTCAAAGGAATGGCGATTATTCCCATGCAGGACCCCGAAGAGGCCGCCGACGAACTGCGCCGCGCGGTTACCGAGCTCGGCATGCTTGGCGCCATGATGCCGTCCAATGGCCTCTCGCAACCACTGGGCGCAAAACAGTTCTGGCCGGTGTACGAAGAGGCCGATCGACTTGGATGCTGTCTCGCCGTCCACGGCGGCGCCCACGACCGCTTTGGCATGGATCACATGAACATGTACGTGCCCGTGCACGCCCTTGGACACCCGTGGGGTTTGACGATCAACTGCGCCGATATCGTCTACAACGGCATCTTCGAACGTTTTCCACGCGTGCGTATCGCCTTCCTCGAGGGCGGGATCGCCTGGCTGCTGCTGCTGCTCGAACGGCTGCATGCATCGCACGAAACCCATTTTCAGTACATTCCCGAAGGTGAGTTCGGCGTGCGCGAAGAACAGGATCCCGCCAGGCAGATTAAAAAACTGATCAAAGACGGTCGCCTGTATCTGGGCATCGAGACCGAAGAATTGACCATGCCGTTCGCGATCAAAACTGTCGGCAACACGCCGTTTCTTTACTCGTCGGATTTTCCCCACGAAGTGACCAACGAAAGCTGTAAGCGCGACATCGGCGAACTTTTGGAAAGCGGCGAGATCACCGAGGACGATAAGGCGGCGCTGCTCTGGCGCAATGCGGAGACGTTTTACAAACTGCCGCTCTGACATTACCGCCGGAGAGTTCAAATCGTTCAAAACGATCAAGTAGTTCAAGCCGTCGGAGTCGGCGGCTTGCCGTCAATAAAAAGGACTTACGATGGATACCTGCCGAGCTGCCGTCATTACCGAACACAATAAACCGCTGACGATAGAGCAGGTGCCGATTCCCAAGCTCGATCCGGGATCGCTGCTCGTGAAAATTGCCGCATCCACACTCTGCGGCACCGACGTGCACCGCTGGCATGGCCCGCTGAGCGTCGGCGACAGCTTGCCGGTCATCACCGGCCACGAGCCGTGCGGTTACGTCGAAGATATCGCCGGCGAGCGCACCGACATCCTGGGGAAGCCGGTCAAACGCGGCGACCGCATCGTATGGAGCTACGTCGCCTGCGGTTCCTGCTACTACTGTGCCGTAGCGTTACAGCCGTGCATCTGTCCCGGGCGTGCGTCCTGGGGACATAACCGCAGCGACCAGCATCCGTTCCTGTTGGGCAGCTGCGCCGAATATATGTATGTGCCGAAAGAATGTCTGATCATCAAAGTTCCGGACGAGGTTACCTCGGCCTCGGCGGCCGCTTCGGCCTGCGCCTATCGCACGGTGATGCACGGTTTCGACCGGCTCGGCGCGCTCAAGAGCAACGAGACGGTGGTCATTCAGGGCAGCGGCCCGCTCGGCAATTTCGCCACGGCAGTTGCCAAAGATCATGGCGCCAAGAAAGTGCTGGTGATCGGCGCGCCGGCCAATCGCCTGGAAGTCACCAAGCGCATGGGCGCGGACGCCGTGCTCAATCTCGAAGAAGTGACGGATGAGAAAGACCGGCGCAAGTGGGTGCGCGATCATACCGACGGGCGCGGGGCCGACGTGGTGATTCAGGTCGCCAACAACATGGCGGTGCCCGAAGGCCTGACGCT
>CAMLCX010000329.1 GCA_946478635.1 uncultured Pseudomonadota bacterium | reverse complement strand
GCCGGAGTTTATCAGTTCAGCCCGCAAGACTTCGCGCTGCGGCGCTTGCGCGCAGGCGATTATCGCTCGGTCCTCGTTCGCGCGAGCGGCGAAGAGCCGGCGACAACCATTGCGTCCTGCCTGATCATCAGCGCCTCGACGTTTTGGCGCAATGCCTGGAAGTACCAGTCGCGCGCCTATCGGCACTGCTACTGGGACAACGGAACCCTGCTTGCCAATCTCCTCGGCGCCGCCGCCGGTCGCCGAATCCCGGCCAGGGTCGTTCTTGGCTTTGTCGATGCAGGTGTAAGCGGGCTTTTGGGTTTGGATGAGCGACGTGAAGCGCCGTTATCCATCGTCGCGCTGGGCCGCAGTTCGACTCGCGCGGCACCGGCGACGCCCATCGAACCTCTGAAGCTCAAAATCACGCCTTTGTCGAAATCGGAGATCGATTATCCGGAGATGAAAGCAATGCACGAGGCATCTTCGTTGGAGACCGAAGCGGAAGTCGTTGCCTGGCGGGGGGAGGCCGAAAAGGCGAAAGGCGAAGGGATAAAGGATAAAGGCGAGACGGAAAATCGGCGCTTTCCTCTCCAATCGCTCAGTGAAGGCAGCATACCCGAGGGTTCCATCGAGGACGTGATCATCCGCCGCGGTTCGACGCGCGAGTTTTTGCGCGAGCCGATTAGGTTTGCGGAACTTTCCACCATTCTCGATCGGGCGACGCGCGGCATCAGTACCGATTGTCTTGGCGCGGAAGAAACGCTTAACGAACTTTACCTTATTTGCCATGCCGTGGAAGGTCTTCCCTCCGGCGCCTATGTTTTTCGCCGTCAGGAGCGCGTGATTGAATTATTGAAAGCGGGCGACTTTCGCCGCGACGCCGGACATCTCGGCCTTGGCCAGGAGATTCCGGCGGATTGCAGCGTGAATATTTATTTTCTGGCGGATTTGCATCGCGTTTTGGAGCACTTTGGCAACCGCGGTTACCGCGCCGCCCAGCTCGAGGCGGCGGTCATGGGTGGAAAAGTCTACCTCGCCGCCTACGCGCAGGGCCTCGGCGCCTCCGGGCTCACTTTCTTCGACGATGACGTTACGGAATTTTTCTCGCCCGATGGCGCCGGCAAGAGCGTGATGTTTTTGGTGGCGGTGGGGAAGTCGGTGAAGAGAAAGAAGACGAGCATTGCTTAATCATTAAACTCAATCTGAGCCGGCTCAAAAAACCGTAGAGCCGCATCGTTTTTTCTTGAGTCTCACTCTACGCAAGATTTGCGCATTAATTTTTGTGGTAGCGGCGCTAAAAAAATTGACAAACCAGCGAGCCTCAAGATAAGAATATTTTTCGTGAACCCGTTTGAAAAAGAGCCCGACGAGACTTATCGAACCTATCAAAAGTTCCGCAGGCGCAATGAACTTGCCAAAGCCTATCGTTGCCTGGAGAGCCTCGTTAAACAATTTCCAGACGATCCCGATCTCTTGGGCGAAATCGTCGAATTGGCTCTGGGTCAAATACGCGACCCGAACCTAGCCCGATCCTGGGTGATCCGCCGGGTCAAGCTGTTTTCCTACTGGCGAGATTATGCCCTCCTGAGTGAGATTGAGGCAGCAACTGGAAACTTGCCAAAAGCCAAGGCAAATCTTGTCCTCGCCACGAAGTTGCAAAAACGCCAGGGCTTTCTGACGGACACTCCGCGACAGGTAAAGGAGGCGCTCGATCGCGCGCGGAATGTTATCCGCCTTCAGGAGCATAATCGCTGGGTAGAGCGCGTTTCATCTCCAGGCAAGGACCCATCTGCGGTTGATGCGGCAGTCAAGCAAGGCGGGGTCATCGCGGCCCTGGACGCCGTAAAACCGAGCGGCACGACCGAGGAAAAAAGACAGCCTCCGCCCAATCAGCGGGAAGTGCGCGCCGTCGCGGCGGCGCCAGTCACCCCGGCGGTGGAGTCGTATAGAGCTCCTCTGCGCTTTGCGCCGCCGGACTTCGGGATCATGAATTCCATGCTGAAAGCGCAAGGCGGGTTGAAGGACTGTCTATTGCGCCTCGAGTATGCGCACCTTGATGTCCAGAGAGGCTTCGACGACCTACTCTGCGTCAACGCGATCAGCGGCGTCGAGCGCTATTGGTATCAGGTCGAGACCGCCAAAAAGGTGCTGAAGTATTTTCACGGGCGGGTTTTGCTCTGTGACGAAGTCGGGCTGGGGAAGACCATCGAAGCGGGAATGTTGATGAAAGAATATGTCCTGCGGGGCATGGTCAAGAACATACTCGTTCTCACTCCGGCGCCACTGGTTTCTCAATGGCAAGAGGAGATGGCGCAGAAATTCGATATTATTTTTGCCACCACCGACGATCCGCTCTTCAGCGCCGATCCGGACCGTTTCTGGCGCAGTTCGTTTATCATCGCTTCCATCCACACGGCCAAAAGCAGCAAGCATTTTTCACGAGTGGCGGGCAACTTTTACGATCTTGTCGTGGTCGATGAGGCCCACCATCTCAAGAACCGCAACACTCTTAACTGGAAACTCGTCAATGAAATTCAAAAACGCTTTATTTTCCTACTGACTGCAACGCCCGTGCAGAACCATCTGATCGAGCTGTTCAATCTGATCACGCTCCTGAAGCCCGGGCAGTTCAAGACCGAGCGTCTGTTTAAGCAAGCATACGTGCAACGGGGCGACTCCCGAAAGCCCGCGAACAAAGAACAACTTCGCGAGCTCCTGCGCGATGTCATGATCCGCAATACCAGGAGCGCCATTGACTTGAAATTGCCCAGGCGATTCGCCTCGACTGTGCGACTGGAGCCGGGCGCGGCCGAACGAGAGCTCTATCGCGGGATCACCGATTACGCGCGGGCGCGCTCTGAGTCTCTTCCCGGTCCCTTGTTGCAGCTTTTGCTCCGGCAGGCAGGGAGCAGTCCCGCCGCTTTGCGCGCCACGCTTTTGCGTTTGCAGTCAGAGCGATCCGAGAACGTGGACCCTCTGCTTGATCTCACAGGGCAGGTTGGCGAGAGCGCCCGCGAACTAGCCCTGCTTGAGATCCTCGGAAAAAATCCGCGGGAAAAGAAGGTCGTCTTTACCCAGTATTTAAAGACTTTGGATTCAATTGCTTCGTTGCTGGAGCGCCGCGGCTTTCCCTTTGCGTTATTCAGCGGCGATCTGTCGGCCAGGGAAAAGGACCGGGCGATTCAGCGCTTCCGCGATGATCTGCCGATACTGCTTTCCACTGAGTCGGGCGGCGAGGGCAGAAATTTGCAGTTTTGCAATACTCTGGTTAACTTCGATCTCCCGTGGAACCCGATGCGCATCGAACAGCGCATCGGCAGGCTGCATCGCATCGGCCAGAGCCGGGACGTCTTTATTTTCAATCTATCGGTGCGCGAAACCCTGGAAGATCACATCCTCGACATCCTGGAAAACAAGATCAACATGTTCGAGATGGTTATCGGGGAGATCGAACCGCTGCTGGGTTATTTGGGAGAAGAGCGGGAGTTCGAAAATATCATCATGGAGATCTGGATGCAGAGCCGCAATCACGACGAGGCGCGCTCGCGCTTTGAACACTTCGGAGAGGATCTGATCAAAGCCAAGACCGATTACCTTGACTCCAAGGCCCTGGACCGGGAAATTTTCGGCGAGGATTACGAGGTTTGAGAACATCACTTCGAGATTTTACCGCGGATCTGCTCGCCGAGCACGGCGCGGTGGTGGAGCCTAGCGGCGAAGGCTTGGAGGTGCTTTTGCCGGCTGAAGTAGCGACGGTTTTGGATATCCCAGAGCACGCGAATCTTTGGTTCCTGGGCGAGCGCCAAGAGGGAATTTCGGTCTCTTATGATTCCGAAATCCTCAATAGGATGGCCGGCCTCATGGGCGATCGGGGAAAATTTGCTACCGTCGGTCTCGGGCCGTCATCCGTGCGCCAGGAGAAGCTGGAAGACCGGCTGGGCGACAAGTTGATTTTTCACAACGCCGTTTTCCAGGTCGACCGCATGGAAGAGAAAGCTATCTCCTATCTGTTGGGCTACTCAAGATTTTCAGCCCGCTCCGACGACCGGCAAGAAGGCATCGTCGGCTGTTTGATCAACGAGCTAAACCTGTCGGTCCAGAAAACGACTGCAGAGATTCTTGATTTCATCCCTCACAGAGCAGAGGAACCGATGGGGCAAGCGGAAAGGCAAGGCGGCGAAAGAGTCCTGAATGCCTTCTGGCGGGCGCAACTCAAGATGGTCCAAGAGGCGTTGGCGGATTTTCTAGTCAGCATCGAGCGCAGGATGAACCGTGATATCCGGCGCGTTCATGATTACTACCAGACTCTCATTTACGAACAGCGCCAAGCGCTGGCGAAGAAATGGACCGCGCCGGAGGATCATGAGCGCGCGGAGAGCAAGATTGGCGCTATCGAGCGGGAGCTGAAGGGTAAGATCCAAGATCTGATTGGTAAGTTCAGCATCGATGTCGGGCTCGAGCCGATTTCCTTCATGCGCATTGAAACGATCAGTCCGATCTTTTGGCTGTCGGTGAAGAGGCGCAAGGAGACGAGACAGTTTCCTTTAACGTACAACCCGGTGGTGAAATCCCTCGATCCGCTTCCCTGCGAAGCCTGCTTTTATCCGAGAAAAGGTTATTACGTCTGCGACGATCGCCTCCATATTCTCTGTCCGGAATGCTTCGCTCCCTGCGCGCGCTGCGAAAAGATTTACTGCCGCGCTTGTCATCCGAAGGGTTGTCCAAAATGCGTGGCTTAGACGCCCGTTTTTCGTGTTCTATTTGCAAAGCACGGCTGAGCCGCAACCGAAAGTCGGAACGACTCGCGTAAAGGCGTAAAGGTCGCCAAGTGTCATTTGTTTCCCGGCCCGCACCTTGCCCATTCAACGGTAACTCATCACCCCGCGCGGTTGCAGCACCCGGATTTCCGTCGGCAGGGGCAGCGCGCTCTTGCTGACCACCAGGGTGTCGCTCTGCAGCATCTGGGTTTTCATGCCGGCGCTGAACTGCTGGATGAGATAGGGATTGTCGCGGTGATGCATCGGAATGGCGATCTTCGGTTTGAGCTGAGCCAAGACTTCTTTCGCCAAGTCAGGCCCCATGGTGCGGCCGCCGCCGATGGGCGTCAGCGCCACATCCACCTTGCCGAAGGCTTTGATCTGTTGCTCATTCAGTTTCTGGCTCAGGTCGCCGAGATGAGCGATACACAAAGTTCCCAAATCGAAAACGAAGGCGGAGCCTTGAATCCCCTCGATAAACTCGGCGTTTTGGTGAATCGGCACGTTGTAGATGAAAATGTCTTTGATACTTGTACTGATGGTATTCCAACCGGCGCCGTAGCTTTTAAGACCGCGCAGGATCACCGGATTGCCCAGGACGATCTGTACCGCATTGTGGTTGAACATCTCTTTGCCCACGGTGACCACGTCGCCGACGACATTCGGGTTCGGATACCAACCCGGGCCCAGCGGGTCGGTAACGATGCGGGTTCCCTTGTTGGTCGTGATGAGAAAAAAATTGTGGCCGAAGTATTGAATCCGCGCGTCAATATCCGCCGCATAAGCGAGGGAGGTAAAGCCGCTCCGAGCCACCTCGGGGTCGCGGCACGACGAATAGGCGGAAGAGCTAAAGGTGAGGCCCAGGCTTAGGAACGCCGCCGAACTGAGAATGAACTGCAAGAGTCTATGTTGATGAGGACGCTTTATAACGCGCACAAGCCCAGATCCACTAGCAAGGTTTTTTGTCGCCATCCGGTGCATCTAGACCCAAGCTAGTGGAATGAAGTGGAAAAAACAATGAGGCTTATCGCGCGCCTATGAGCAAGCACGCCGGGCGTTTGAGATCTGCCTAAGGAGTCGCGACCGCGAAAACGGCTTTTTAGATATCCGGGCCTGGTTCGAAGTCACTCCGGTTTACTTTTTGTCCAGCGCCGCGGCGTTCTTTTGATAGTTCCACGTGCCGTCGCGCTGCGGTTC
>CAMLCX010000328.1 GCA_946478635.1 uncultured Pseudomonadota bacterium | reverse complement strand
GCACTTGGCGTGCCCTTCGACATTGCTCAGGACATGCTTGGCGCGAGAAAATCTTGTATTTTCGCCAGTTACGGTCGCTGGCAAATTTGCGCGAGTCACGCAAATTCTCAAGTATAGTAGTACGAAGGTCACGAAGGTTGCGTACCGATTTGCGGGAGATACTCCGAGAGTCGGTTGCGGCTTTGCCGCGCTGAAGGCGCGATATCAACTCACCTCGGCACTCTTGATTTTCCCGGTGAGTGTTTTGGGCAGTTGATCGACGATCTCGATGGCGCGCGGCGATTTGTAGAAGGCGACCTTGTCTTTGACGTAGTGCAGGATTTCCATGTTATGTGCGCGGGATCCGGCGACGAGCTTGATTTTGGCGTGGGGCACTTCGCCGAAACGGGGATGCGCCACGCCGAAAACCAATGCTTCTTCGACGTCCGGATGGGACAGCAGCACGTCTTCTATCTCCGCCGGAACGACCTTGAGCCCGCTCACGTTGATCATTTCCTTGCAACGCCCGACGATCCAGTAGCAGCCGTCCTTGTCGCGCGTGGCCAAATCTCCGGTATGAAACCAGCCTTGCTCCAACAATTCCTCGCGCACTCGCCACGGGCTCAAGTATCCGTCGAACATGCCGGCGCCGCGCACCATCAACTCGCCGCTCAACTCTTTACCCTGGGAGAGGGTGATCGCGCCATGCAGTTTTACCTCATACCCCGCGGGCCGACCGATGGAACCGCGCGTCTTCGCGCCGCCGCTTAGATTGACACAGACCATGCCGCACTCGTTGAGGCCGTAACGGTTGGCGATCTCGTGGCCGACTCGCAGGCGAAACTCGTCCACGAGAGAGTCGGGTAATCGGCTCCCCGTCGACAGGAACAGTCGGGTGTTGCGCAAAGACTCGGCGGCGCCCCCTGATTCGTTGAGAATTATCCGATAAACCATCGGTGCGGCATAAACCACGGTTGCGCCATATTTGCCGACGATTCGAAGAATACGCTGCGGCGCGCCCGCGTCTCCGATCAACAATTTCGCACCGGAAACCAGCGCCGCGGTTGTCGGAGGCGCGAAGCCGTAAGTAATCGACAGCAGGTAAAGGACGCTGTCGCCTGGGGCGATGGAAAAGCACTCCGATTCGGCGCGCGCGCGGGCCAGGAGGGCATCGTGCGACAGGATGATCGCCTTGCTTTCAGAAGTGGTGCCGGAACTGAAGCCGATCGCCGCGGCATTGAGGTTTAACAATTGTTGCCGTTCCAGCGATGCCGTGTGTTGTTTTCCCGATGGCTGGATGCTGACGCGAATGGGTTTATCAACGGCGAAGCTCGGCGGGTTGCTTTGACGGCGTGGGATCAAGGGCGCATGAGCAGGATCGTAAACTAGAGAGTCAAAAATGAGTCTTTCCGACAGCCGGGCGATCTCGGCGCTCTTGGATGCCGGTGAAAGCTGCACGACGATTCCACGCAACCGCGCGACAGCGAAGCATACGACGATCTCTTCGACACCTCTGGGGAACAAGACGCCGACTTTATCGCCTTCTTGAATACCAGCCCTGCGCAACTCCCCGGCTAAACTCTCCGCGGCAGCATGGAGCTCGCGATAAGTCATGCGGCGCTGATGATCGGCGAGCGCAATGGTGTCGGGCCACATCTCGATCGCGCGCTCCAGGATTGAAAAAAGATTCATAGGGATTGGCGACTGTACTTACCCCAACTCATGCTCTTCTTTCAACCGGTGGCCGAGTCGAAGTTCGTTTTTCCCTGCTCGCCCTTGGCGCATGAAAAAAGCCCTAATCCCCAGGGCTTGCCAAATTCAAAATACTTTCTTGCGAGCAACGGGAAAGCCGACCCGCCGAGCTGTTTGTTTCTTCCGGCGTTCGGAGTAAATTCACATTGCTCAAAACCTGACGCAATAATGATCGCATCCTGATACGATCTGATTATCTGGCTTGCGAAGAAGGAAGAGTAATATGGCGCAGCACATTCACGGACCGCTGTACTATGAAAGGATGGGACGCACGGGGCCGGTGATCGCGTACATTCATCCCAACCCGATGGATCAGTCGTGCTGGATTTTTCAGATGGCGCACCTGTCGACCTGGTACCGGTGCATGGCCATCGACATCCCGGGGTACGGCCGCTCGCCCAAGGCCGATGACGGTTTGACGATGACCGACATGGCTCAGGCCTGTTGGGAAGCGATCGACGACGCCGCGCCCGGCGAGAACGCGATCCTGGTCGGTTGTTCGGTGGGATCGTCGATCATTCCGTTCATGTACCACCAGCGCCCGGGTAAAACCGCGGCACTCGTGCTGTCGGGCACCGGTTACAACCCGACCAAAGAATTCACCAAGCGGCGGATCGATAACTACACGGCCAACGGCATCGATTATCGTTGGGCGTATACATTCGAAGATTTGAGCCCGGCGTTTCGCACGACGCCCATGGCGCATTTCTTCGCCAACCTTTTCACCGAACGCAACGAGCACGCAGACGCGCAGACGATCATCCACCAGTTCAAAGCGCTCGCGCAGCCGTACCCGGATGGCCATCACGAGCGTATCGGCTGTCCGACGATTATTCTCACCGGCAGCGAGGACGGCTCTCATCAGGGCGCCTTCGCGCTTAAGGCGCGCATCGCCAATTGCGAGTTGAAAACGTTGCCCGGGGCCGGCCATGCGTGTCAGATCGAGCAGCCCTGGTTATTCAATCGCTTTATGATCGAGTTTCTCACGAAGCACGGACTCTTTCCCGGCGGGTCGAAGCCGGGCAAAACAATTCTCTGAATGGCGGCGGAGTATTGGTCACCGGTCGTGCTTCGCTGGGCGAAGATCGTGATCCTGAACGTAGCTTGTCGTAGTCGTGAAAGGAGCAACCAGAAATGCCAAACAGAATTCTTGCAAGATTAGCAGTTTTGACGAGCGCGGTTCTCTTGCCGATTTTCCTCGAAGCGGGCGGGCAGTTTGCCTTTGGCGCTGCCCCCTTCTACGAAGGGAAAGCCATCCGGATTATTGTCGGCACCGCGCCCGGAGGCGGGTACGATACTTACACCCGCCTTATCGCGCGCCATTTCAGCAGGTATATTCCGGGCAACCCGACCATTATCGTCGACAACATGCCGGGAGCCGGAGGATTGGTTTCGGCAAACCACCTTTTCAAAGTGGCCAAGCCCGACGGGCTGACGATGGGGCACTTTGTCGGCGGGCAATTTTTACAGCAGCTCCTTGGCAAACCGGGCATCGAGTTCGACGCGCTCAAGTTTGAATACGTCGGCGTGCCTGCGCAGGACAATTTTGTTTTCGGCGTGGCCAAGACCGCGGGCATCACAGGTGTGGAGCAGTGGTTGGCGTCCAAAACCTCGATCAAGTTTGGCGCCATCGCAGCCGGTGACGGGACCTACGATACTCCCAAAGTGGTCGAGGTCGCTCTCGGCCTGCCGATTCAGGTGGTCTCGGGATACAAAGGGACCGCGCCGATTCGCCTGGCATTCAACAGCGGCGAGGTCGGCGGTCTGAGCAACTCGTGGCAATCCTTCCGCTCGACGTGGCGCAAGGAGCTTGAAACCGGGGAGGTGATGATCGTGCTTCAGCTGAGCGCGAAGCCGCACCCGGACCTTCCCAAAGTGCCGTTGGCCATGAATCTGGCCAAGTCAGACGACGCGCGAAAACTCATCCAGGCAGTGGCTCAAGCGCACGGCGCGGCGGTGCGTCCCTATGTCCTTCCTCCGGGGACGCCGAAGGATCGAGTGGAGATGCTGCGCAAAGCTTTTCTGGAAGCCGTCAAGGACCCCGAACTGCTCAATGAAGCCGCCAAGGCCAATCTGGAAATCAATCCGGGCTCGGGTGAAGAACTCGAGCGCAACGTCAGAGAGCTTCTCCGGCTCGACGCTTCGCTGGTGGCGCGGCTAAAGGAAATTTTAAAGTAGGAAACAAAGTGGCGGGATCGACATTTGTCTTTAACAATCCCAGGGTCGAGCGCATCGTTTCGGGCCGGGGATCGATCGGAAAACTGGCCGATGAGATCGACAGGGTTGGCGGCACGCGCGCGTTGCTCGTTATCTCGCCGTCGGTTGCCAGGACTTTTTTGCTGGATCGGATCACGTCAGGCCTCGGCGCAAAATGCGCGGCGATATTCGATGAGGTCAAGCCCCATTCGCCAACGGACTCCATCGCCAAGGCAGTGGAGCGGGCGCGCGATGCGCGCATCGATGTGTTGGTGAGCGTGGGCGGCGGCAGCGCCATCGATACTGCCAAGGGCGTCGCCGCTTTGCTCGCCGAGGGCGGCTTGCTGCCGCGCCTCGCCGTGCGCTTCACGCCGCCGAATAAGAAAGAAGTCCCGCCCATGCCCGCGCCGAAGCTGCCTCATATCGCGATCCCGACGACGTTGTCCGGCGGAGAGTACAGTTATTCGGCGGGGATCAGTGAAGGCGGAAAAAAATATATCGTCGCTGATCCCAAGCTTGCTCCGCGCACGGTGCTTCTCGATCCCGAGGCCGCAGCGACCGCGCCCGGAAGATTGCTTGCGGCCTCCGGTATGAATGCGCTGGCGCACTGCGTCGAGGCGGTGTACTCCACCGAAACGCAGCCGCTCACTGAAGCGTACTGTTTGAGGGCAGTCGGGCTGATCGCGCGCTACCTGCCGCGTGCGGTGGAAGATGCACCGGACCTTGAAGCGTTGAGTTATGTTCAAGTGGCGGCCTGTCTTTCCGGCATGGGTGTTTACAGCGCATGGACCGGCATCCATCACGCGATCGTTCATGTGGTCGGCGGCCGCTACAAGGCGCCGCACGCTGAAATTCACGCCCTTATGCTCCCTTACGCCATGCGTTGGAATCTCGATGCCACGATTGAAGCGCATGCGCGCATGGCGCGCGAGATCGGCATCGAGGGCGCCGATGAAAACGCTCTGGCCGCGGCGGTTCCGGAATATGTTCTGGCTATGAACAAGAGGATGGGTCTGCCGCTAAAACTGCGCGAGTTAGGCGTGCCGCGCGATGGTTTAAGACGGCTCGCCATCGATGCATTGGATGATTACAGCATTCACACCAACCCCAAGCTTGTAAGCAGCGCGGAGCAAGTTCTCGAAGTGTTAGAACAAGCCTGGTGATCATGACTCCCCGAGAAGCCTTCACGGTCGTCGATCGATGCGCGCGTGATGGAGAGATCGATGAGCTGCTTGTCGATCTGTTGCGCCATCCCTCGCCGCAGACCGAGCGGCTTGAAGCGGATCCTCAGCTCAAAAGATTTATCGCGGATCAAGTCGCGCCGCGCTTAAGCGAGTTAACCGGGAGCTCGGGGGTGATCGACGGTATGGGCAATCTGATCTGGCGGACAGGCGGCGCGGGTATCGACGGACTTCTGCTCATGGGTTATGCCATGACGTTTCCGGCGGCCGCGATGAAACTCCCGTTCTCTGGCGCGCTGGTCGACGGCGCGGCATTTGGAGTCGCGGGCCGGTGCGCTCTCGGTCGCGGCGCTTGCGAACAAAAAGGCGCGTTGGCCGCGATGATCTACGCGGCGGCGCTGGTAGCGCGTGTTCAAGCTGCCTTGCGCGCGCCGCTGATTTTGGCGGTGAGCTTGGCAGGGGAGACCGGCCGGCACGATGCGGCAAAGTTTGTTTTGGAAAACGACGCGCTCAGCGCGCGCTCGGCGATCGTTGGTCTGGGGACGAGCAATCGAATCTGCCTGGGCAATAAGGGCAGGATCGACGTCGAGATTGTCGTGCGCGGCAAGTCGGCGCACAGCAGCATGCCGGAGCAGGGCGTCAACGCCGTGGACGGTTTTCGCCGGGTGATGGAGCGGCTGGATCGTTTGCCGCTGGCGGCGGGCCATCACGGCCTCGGCAGCGCCACCTTGACTTTAACCCGAGTTACAAGCGGTCCGGACATCAGCCATACGATCCCCGATGTCTGTCGCGCGGTGCTGGACCGAAGGCTTTTACCCGGTGAAGATCTCGACAC
>CAMLCX010000327.1 GCA_946478635.1 uncultured Pseudomonadota bacterium | reverse complement strand
CGATTCATCTGTGCCGCGGCAACAATCGCAGCCAGTGGTACGCCGAAGGCGGCTATGACGCCATCGCCGAGAAATTATTCGGCCAGCTTAACGTCGATGCGTTTCTGCTCGAGTATGAGTCCGAGCGCGCCGGCACTTTTGAGCCGCTGCGCTTCGTGCCGCGCGGCAAGACCGTGGTCCTGGGTCTTGTCAGCAGCAAGCTGGCGGAAATGGAATCGCCGGACCATCTCGCCAGACGGATCGACGAAGCGAGCAGATACGTACCGCTCGAAAACCTCGCGCTCAGCCCGCAGTGCGGCTTCGCTTCGACGATGGAAGGCAATCTTCTCTCCGAAGACGAGCAGTGGCAGAAACTGAAGCTGGTGGTCGATACCGCGGTGCAAGTTTGGCGGCGGGCGTAGGTTCACGAGAAAATTGCCTGTGAAACGCAGGCTGTGCTATTCTATTTCCGAGGTCAGACAATGAATAAAAAACAATTGCTAGCCGGGGCGATCGAAGATATCCCGGAGACCGTTTTGGGCGAAGTGCTAGACTTTGTGCAATTTCTCAAAAGCAAGCATCGCCAAGAGCGGCTTGACACTACATTGCTGAGCGAGTCATCGCTTAAAAAAGATTGGCTGAGTGCCGAAGAGGACGAAGCTTGGGGAAATCTGTGAAAGGCAATGTGGTGGTGGTTCCCTTTCCGTTTTCGGCCTTATCACAGGCCAAGAGGCGCCCAGCCATGGTGGTGGCAGATTTGGAAGGCGACGATCTCTTGCTCAGTCGAATAACCAGCATGCGAGTCAGGGATAGCTACGCAATTCCGTTAGAGGATAAGGATTTCCCCAGCGGAGGCCTCCGCCAAAAAAAGTAATATACGACCAAATCGTCTGTTCACCGCGGATCGACATATCGTACTTTACAAAGCCGGACAACTGAAAGTCGAGAAACTCAGAGAAGTGATTTCAAAGATCGTGGAGATCGTGCAGCGCTGAGGGACCCCACTATCTACACGGGTGAAGCGTCAATCCCGACGCATTTGACTTTCCGAACTTAAAATCTGAAGTTCTTTTTCTCTGATTCCGACTTCACGTTGGTGAAGGTTTCACTTTCTATCTTAATTTCGACGACGCTGGCGACCCGACCGGTTTGCCGCTGGCGCTCGAAAAGACGCGGAAAGAGAGTGAAGACGCGATCCATCTGCGCGAGTTTTTCTTTTGCGCGCGGGCGGTGAAAGCGCCGAGCTCGAGATTTTCGCGCACGGACATCGCCGCGAAAAGTCTCCGTCCCTCCGGGACCAGAGCGATGCCATACTCGACAATTCGCTGCGGTGACACACCGCTGATTGTTTCATCGCGCCATCGGACCACGCCGTCGCGCGGCGTGAGCAGACCGGAAATCGTTTTCAATAGAGTCGACTTGCCGGCGCCGTTAGGGCCGACCAGGGCGACCATTTCGCCGGGGCGAATCATCATATCGACGCTGTGCAGCGCCAAGAGCGGGCCGTAGCGGACTTGGAGATTTATTACTTCGGGCATTCTTTACTTACTAACCGTTCAAGCCGTTCAACCGCTGCGCTCCGTTCAATCCCCCACCTCTTTCCTCCCCCGCGTCGCGGGGGAGGATTAAGGAGGGGGCCCGGCGGCGCCTTCGCCTATTACCACGTGAGTTATTATCCGCAGCACACATTCTCACCGGTCTGGACGTTCGACGCCGTGCTGATGTCGTTCGTCGGTGGCGTCGGCACCGTCCACGGCCCCGTGCTCGGCGCGCTCTTTTACGTCATCTTAAGAGAATTGCTGGCGGTAAAACTGGTGGAGTTCCACCTGATCATTTTCGGCGTTCTCTTCATGCTCGTCGTGCTCTTTCTTCCCGGCGGACTTGTAGAAGGTTGGCACGTCTTCCGGCGACTGATTTCGGGTAAGGGGTAACGCAGCCAACTGGACAGCGCTACTTCCATTCATCGGGAGATCCAAACCCGATATTTGCATTAGACAGCAACTGATCCATATTCAATCTCGGTCGACCGTGATGGCTAATTCCCCAAAATCTTTCTCACTCTCTCGATCACCTCCGGAGGTTGGATCATGATTTCTTTCGCCATCGTTTCCAGCTCTTCGCCGTTCAGCACGTCGATGTCCCAGTTTCTTTTTTTCGCTTCGGCCAACAGCGCAGGGTCGGTCATGCTCTTTGAAAAAGCGTCGCGCAGAATTTTTATTCGGTCGGCGGGCGTCGCCGGCGGAGCCATGATCGGGCGGCCGAGCTCGCCGGAGGAGAGCATGACTTTGGCGACGCGCTTGGTGGCTTCGGGCGTTTTGTGCGCGTCGAACAATTCATAAATCGTCGGCACGTCGGGCAATTTTGAAAACCGCTTGGACCCGCTCTGCACCAGAGCGCGGACAAAACCGTTTTTGATCCAAGTGCGCGTGGGCTCGCGGGCAACATAGGCCGACACGGTGCCGGCGCGACAGACTGCTTCCCCCTTCTCAATCGCCAGATTCATCTCTCCGCCGCCGCCGTAGCCGACGACCATTTGAAACTTGAGACCGAGCCCCTCTTCCATCAGCCTCGGCAGGAAGTAACCAAGCCCGCTCCGCGCCAGGCTCGCGCAGCGCGGCGGCTCCGCCGCTTTGCGAATATCATCCAAAGTCTTGTACGGCGTGTCGGTGCGCATGAACAAAACCTGATCGATCCGTTCCGGCGAACCGATCCAGCCAAATTTCGGCCAGTCGAACCTTATTTCCTTGGCGCCGAGCAACTGATCCGTGTAGATCGCCGGATTGACCATGCCAAGCGTCAGGCCGTCCGGTTTAGCGATGTTGTAAATATGGTTAGCGGCGACAACGCCTGCCGCGCCGGGCATATTTTGCACGATTATCGTCGGATTTCCTGGAATGTGTCGGCCGAGATGCTGCGCGATGAAGCGAGCCCAGTCGTCCTGCGCTCCTCCGACCGAGTTGCCCACCATGATCGTGATGGACTTCCCCTTAAAAAATTCCTGCGCTTGCACAATGCCAGAGAAAATGGCGAAGCCGAATACGAAGAAGATGGCACATGAAGTTAGTCTTTTCATTAAAACCTCCGCGTCATTGCGAACCTCTTTGCCCGAGTCTGCCTAATTTATGCCTTCTGCCCGCTGCAACCTGCGTTCTGCTCTTCGCTCTCGCCGTGCTCCTTGCCCTATGCTCTATGCCCTTTGCCTCGCAAGTTACTTCCCCAGCTGCGCGATCCAGCCGCTACTGACCAATTTTTCCAAAGGCCCGTTGTCGCGAAAATAATCCGGACGCTCGATGAGATCCTTCGGCACGGCGGTTGAGGTCGCAAGATCCTCCAAAACCGCTTGAATGCCTCGGTCCGTGACGCGCGGAATCGGCTTGAATAAATTCGCGTAGGCTTCCACTGCTTTCTTGGCGAGCAGCGGGTCTTTCGGTTTGAGCCACTTGTTATAGGCTCTTTCACCGGCGCCGTGATCTTTTTTCATTAGATGAATCGCTTCGACATAGGCTTTGAGAAAACGCTCCACTGTGTCGGGATTGTCCTTGATGAAGCTGCGGCTGCTCACCACGCAGGAGGCCGGATAGACAAAATCGGTCTTGGAGAGATCCAACAGGACCGGCCAGCCTCTTTGCAAATACGGCAAGGCGAGATCGAATGGAAGCGCCGCTGCGGCGATTCTTCCGGTCTCCAACGCCGCCGCGTATTCGGTTCCAAGCTGGAGAATAGTGACATCTTTTTCAGGATTGAGCCCGGCATACTTGAGCGCCGAACGAAGATAAAAATGCGTCGTCGAGCCCAACCGGGTTACCGCGCTCGACTTACCCTTGAGCTCGGCTGCGTTCTTTATCTCAGGGCGAGCCATCAGGTAAACCAGATCGGAATCGGCCGGACAGGCAACGAGGGCGATATCGCCGCCCTTGATCCTCGCCGCTAAAACGGATGCGGCGCCCGCGCCGGAGAACTGCAACTCGCCGCTGATAATCGCCAGCGTCGTCAAAGCGCCGGCCTGAATCATGATCACTTCCGGATCGAGCCCATGCTTGGCGAAGAGCCGGCTCTCTTTGGCAACCCACACCGGCAAATTGACCGTGCTGATCGTCGTGCCGTAGCGCAGGCGCTTAAGCTCCTGGGCGGAAACCGTGCTCGAAAAAAAACCGACGACGAAACAGATAAGCGAGGGCAAAACAAGGCGGCGATAACGCAAATTCATTGTCATTTCCTTGTTTCAGTTCGATTCTTAACCGTTCGCCCTGAGCTTAGCCTGTCCTGAGCGACGTCGAAGGGTCGAAGGGCTCCTAAGGAGTTTTCGTCCGAATAATTTCGATGAGCTAACTGTGAAATCTCTTTCCAATCTCCGCGCATCAGTGCTTCCTTCTTTTTCCTACTCCAACCCTTGATCTGTCGCTCACAAGTTAAAGCTTCTCCCCTTGTCGGGAATTGCTCTGAGAACATTAACCTCACTGGAAGTCTAGTCGAGGTGTAGCCTTCAATTTCACCAGTCTTATGTTGCGCGATGCGCACTTCGAGATTATCCGTATGACCAGCGTAATAAGAACCGTCGCCGCATCGCAGAATGTAAACCCAGAAACTCATAATCCTGTGACTCAGTAAGTTCCTACCTCCCTTATAGTTCCGCGTAAGCGCAAAATGCATTTCGGAGCCCTTCGACAGCGCTCAGGGCGAACGGAGTTCGCTAATTTCGCATCGATTGTTACAAGTTCATACTGCGATCTAACTATTCTTTCCTACCGGAGAAGTATTTGCTTTCCACACTTTCCGAATCATAGGAGACAAACTTATTTTCTCCCTCCGCGCGAAGCTGCGGGCTCTCGTTGTCATCGAAGAGCGCCGCCGCCCCTTCGCGCAGATCGCCGCCGACCAGCGGCGGTGAATGCGATTCGACTACCGTGGTGACGGCGTTGGAACGGTTCCACGCCCAGTGAACGCGATTAGCCGGGATTCTATGAAAATCCCCCTTCATGCAGTGGTACCCTTGATCTTCAACAAAGAACCATATCTCTCCCTCGAGCACGTGATTGATCTGCTCCGACGCGTGCATGTGCGGCCGCGTATGATATCCCGGCGGCCGCAAGGCGACCAGCAGGCTGCTCTCGTTGCCGTAGGCCTGCCGAATGATCATCGAGCCTTCGCCCTCGCCGGTCTTGAGCACGACCTTTTTCTCCGGAACATTTTCGCGCTTTACCTGTAAAGGCATTTCTGTCTTCTCCTTCTTTCATTCCTCGTGTCTGAATCGTTTAGAATTTAAAGTTCAGGCTCGTCTGGGTTTACTGTAAAGAAGTTTTCACCGCAGAGACGCGGAGTTCGCAGAGTTCGGAATATTTCTTAAGAAGACAACTCTTTTCTCCGCGCCCTCAGCGCCTCCGCGGTAAATTCTCCGATTCTCTTGTGCCTGTGCGCGAGTAATGATTTTTTCGGTTCCCCCAATCCAAAATCCAAAATTAGGTGATCGGCAGCGTGAACGTAAACTTACTGCCTTTGCCAACTTCACTCTCTACCCAGATCCTCCCCCCATGCAGCTCGACAAACTTCTTCGCCAATGTTAATCCCAGTCCGGTCCCCTCGACCTTGTGCGCATAGTCGGTTCCCACCTGGCGAAACTCTTCGAAAATCTTCGGCTGGTCCTCCGGCGCTATCCCGATGCCCGTGTCGCTGACCGAGATCTCCACCGCACCATCGGTCTGTCTGGCGTTAATGCCGACCCGTCCCCCCTCCGGGGTGAACTTCACGGCGTTGGAAAGCAGGTTGAGCAGTATCTGCTTGATCTTGCGCTCGTCGCCCTTGAAGTCGCCCAGGCGCTCGTCCACCTTTACATCCAGTGTGATGCCATGCCGGGTGGCTCGCTCCCGCACGAAGGTGCGGGCGTTGTCGATGGCCAGGGGGAGATCGAACGTCGCCAGCTCCAATTCCATCCGCCCAGCCTCGACCTTGGACAGATCGAGTATCTCGTTGA
>CAMLCX010000326.1 GCA_946478635.1 uncultured Pseudomonadota bacterium | reverse complement strand
TGAACTCAGGACCGGCTCTGAGCACCGTCGAAGGACTCCGACGGAGTTTTTCAGCTGCCTGCGAGGGTGGTTATTTTCCGCCCTGCTCCATGTCGGCCACGATTGCGCGCGCGGCCTTGATCGGATCGCCGGCCTCGAGAATGGGTCTGCCGACGACGATATAATCGACTCCCGAGCGCACCGCCTCGCACGGCGTCATCACGCGTTGCTGGTCGTTGCGCTTCCCTTCCGGCGGCCGGATTCCGGGCGTGACAATCACGAACCGGCGGCCACAAGCCGCGCGAATATCCGCGACCTCATGCGGCGATGCGACCACGCCATCCATGGCTGCTTCCTTGGTTAACAGCGCAAGCCGGACGACTTGATCGGCAACTTCATGCTCGACGCCGACGCGCTGGAGATCGTCCTGATTCAAGCTCGTCAGCACGGTCACCGCCAACATGATCGGGCGGCGCCGTTTCTCCCGGCGGCAGACGCGCTCCACTTCCTTCACCGTGGTGCGCATCATCTCCAGACTCCCGGAAGCGTGAACGTTGAACATCTTAACGCCGAGCCGGGTGGCTTCGATGGCCGCCTTGGCGACGGTGTTGGGAATATCGTGAAATTTCAGATCGAGAAAAATTTCGCCGCCGAGGTCTTGGACGAGCTGAACCGCCTGCGGCCCGGCGTGAGTGAATAGCTGCTTGCCGATCTTGAACATGCCGACTTCGCCGGCCAGCAATTGAACAAACCGTTTGGCTTCGTCGACCGAGTCCACGTCGAGAGCAACGATCAGCCGGTCACGCATGGAACCTCGTTTACGCACCAGCTCGAGCTTCGACGCCATTTTATGCCTGCAGCGCTTCGCTAACGATCTGTTTGATTTTGTCGGCCGCGCCGGCGATCGATATTTCTTCGGTCCGACCATCCGTGCGCCGGCGCAACTCGAAAATATTTTTTTGCAGGCCCTTGACGCCGACAGTCACGCGCAAGGGGATACCGACAAGATCGCCGTCCTTGAACTTCACCCCCGGGCGCTCGTCGCGATCGTCGAGCAACACTTCAACGCCCTGGGATTGCAGCTCTTGATAGAGTTTGTCGGCGGCCTCACGAATCGCCGTGTCTTGATAGTTGATCGGCAGCAGCAAAACGTGGAACGGCGCGATGGAGAGCGGCCAGATGATGCCGTTGGCGTCGTGGTTTTGCTCCACCGCCGCGGCGACCATGCGGCTGATGCCGATGCCATAACAACCCATCTCCATCGGACGTTCGCGTCCTTCAGCGTCGAGATACGTGGCGCCCATGGACTCGCTGTATTTGGTTCCGAGATAGAACACTTGCCCCACTTCGATGCCGCGATGGGCTTCCAGGGCGCCGGCATCGCAGCGCGGGCAGGGATCACCGGCGCCGGCGAGACGCAGATCGGCAAACGCCGAAGGAGTGAAGTCGCGCTCTTGATCGATTGCAATAAAGTGGGCATCGGCCTCATTCGCGCCCGTAACCGCGCCGCGCATGCCGTGAATACCAAGATCGGCGACCATGGGAATTTTTAAACCGATCGGCCCCAAAAATCCCGGCGTCACGCCGGCGGCCGACACCACCTCCGCTTCATTGGCCAAGGCCAGCTCTTTGCACTTCAAAACATTTTTGAGCTTGAGCTCGTTGATTTCATGATCGCCACGAACTAACGCTGCGATCAAATCGCCACCCTCCGTTTTATAGACGAGCGTCTTGATAAACTTCTGCGCCGGAAGTTTTAGAAACTCGGCGACCTCGGCAACGGTCTTTTTTCCCGGCGTGGAAACTTTTTCAAGCGGCGGCGATTCCTCGGTAATATCGCGCCCGGCGGGACGGCGCGCCTTCACTTCGGCTTTTTCGACATTCGCGGCATAGTCGCAATGGGTGCAACTGACGATCGCGTCTTCACCGGATTCCGCGAGCACCTGGAATTCGTGCGACAGGCTGCCGCCAATGGCGCCGGTGTCGGCTTCGACGGGGCGAAAGCGCAAATCGCAACGGGTGAAGATGCGCTTGTAAGCTTGCACCATGTTATCGTATTCACGCCGGCAGTCCTGCACATCGGTGTGAAAACTGTACGCGTCCTTCATAATGAACTCGCGGCCGCGCATCAGACCGAAGCGCGGGCGCACCTCGTCGCGAAACTTGGTCTGGATTTGATAAAGATTAACCGGCAACTCCCGGTAGGAGCGCACCGATCGGCGTACCAGATCGGTAATAATCTCCTCGTGCGTCGGCCCGAGGCAAAAGGCGCGCTCGTGACGGTCTTTGAAACGAAGGAGCTCCTTGCCGTACATGTCCCAGCGCCCGCTCTCCTGCCACAGTTCCGCGGGCGCGCAGATCGGCATCAAAAGCTCCTGCGCGCCGGCGCGGTTCATTTCTTCGCGCACGATCAGTTCGACCTTGCGGATGACCCGCAGCGCCAGTGGAAAATAGTCGTAGATGCCGCGGCTGATTTGACGGATGAACCCGGCGCGAACCAGCAGTTTGTGGCTGACGACTTCGGCGTCGGCCGGATCCTCTTTGAGGGTCGGTATGAGAATTTTGCTCCACCGCATAATGTTAATTTTTACTTCTTAGCCTTTGTGAGCCTTTATGTAAAATTTTTGTCGTTACCGATTTGGCCACCATGAGTCATTCGGCGGCAGGAGCTATTAAAGAATCCAGCTGGCGCTCGGCCGCATCGGCTCAAGCGAACTGAAATGCAGTTGCAGGAGAGATGAATCAGCCGTCCACGGCCAGCGCTTGCTCAGCGTTCTTTTCAGCGGCCAATTTTTTCACTTCTTCCATCAGCGCGCTGACGATCTCGGCTTCCGGAACCTTGCGAATCACTTCGCCGCGTTTAAAGATCAGTCCAATACCTTTGCCCCCGGCGACGCCAAGATCCGCTGCCCGCGCTTCGCCCGGCCCGTTGACTTCGCAACCCATCACCGCCACGTGAATGTTGAGATTGCTGTACGGCAGCATTCTTTCTTCGACTTTTTTCGCCAACCCCACGAGATCGACGTCGGCGCGACCGCAGGACGGGCAGGCGACGAACGTCAATCCTTCTTTGCGGATCTTGAGCGCTTTCAAAATTTCAGTGCCGACGCGGACTTCCTCCACCGGATCTGCGGCGAGCGAGACCCGAATCGTATCGCCGATCCCTTCGGCGAGGAGCGTCCCCAAACCGACCGCGGACTTGATCGTACCGACCGTCGGTGTGCCCGCTTCGGTTACGCCGAGATGGAATGGATAATCGACCTCGTCGGCGAGCATCCGATACGCTTCGATCATCATCAAGGGATCGGACGCCTTGAGGGAAATTTTGATCTCCTCAAAGCTGGCATCCTCAAGGATATGAATATGGCGCAACCCGCTTTCCACCATGCCGGCCGCAGTGGGTCCGTCGTATTTTTGCAGCAAGTCTTTTTCCAAGGAACCGGCGTTGACGCCGATGCGAATGGGAATTTTTCGTTCGGAGGCCGCTTTAACCACCTCTTCAACATATCTGCGCGCGCCGATGTTGCCGGGATTCAGGCGCAGGCCATCCACCCCTTGCTCGATCGCGATCAGGGCAAGTTTATAATTAAAGTGGATGTCGGCGACCAGGGGGATGCGAATTTTCTGCTTGATCGCGCCCAGTTGCTCCGCGGCTTCACGCACCGGCACGGCGCAGCGGACAATTTCACAACCGGCGGCTTCGAGATCCCAGATTTGCTGAACGGTGGCGCGCACATCGCGGGTGTCCGTCTTGGTCATTGATTGGACGGTTATCGGCGCGTTGCCACCGATTCTTACTTTGCCGAGCTGGATTTGTCTGGTTGGGCGACGCTTAATCACCGACTCACTATAAAGAACCGTTGGGGACGGGTCAACCAAGCGGCTTTAGGCGCCGAAATTTCGCAGACTTATCGGCCTCGCTAGACATCGTCATCCGCTTCAGCCGGCGCGGCCGGACCGCTCGCCTTGCCGCCGTCGCTCTGCGCTCGGGGGCTCTGTTTTTCTTGCGGAGTTTCGTCTTTCTTTCGGCGATCGCCCTCGGGAATAATCAGCAGGCGGCGATAGGAACCTTGGCCGAGGCTTTTGGTTGACACCCAGGGATCGTCTTGTAGCGCGGCATGAATGATTCGGCGATCAGCAGCGCTGAGAGCATCTACGGTCACGGTCTTTCTTTGCCGCTTGGCCTTTTCCCCAAGACGCAGCGCCATGTCCTCGAGCGATCGGCGGCGCCGCTCGCGATAATTTTCAATATCGATGACGATATGCGGGGCGTCGCTGCCCTGGCGCTCGCCGGCGATGCGGGTAATGAGATATTGCAGAGCTTCCAAAGTCTGGCCCTTGCGGCCGATCAGCAGGCCGCTGTTGTCGGCGTGGACTTCGAGAATGGTTTCGTCGCCTGTGGCTGAGGATTTCTGTTGCACCGTCGCTTGGACACCCATCAGGCGCAAAATTTCCTCCAGCACTTTCTTCGCCTTGGCGACCACTTCGGAGGCTTCCACGGTTAACGACGGAGGCTCCACGGAGGCCGGCCGCGCCTTGGGATCTTCGAAGGACATCGCCGATTTTCTCAGCTGGGCGCGAATCTTTGCTTTCTGTGAGCCAAAGCCCAAAATGCCTTTGCGCCCTTCGGAGACGATCTCGACGGTGACCTTTTCACGCTCGACGCCGAGCAACCGCAGGGCATTTTCGATCGCCGCATCTATGGTATCGCCTTCGGTTTCAACGAAATCCATAAATCAAGCCTTTCCCAACGAGCCTAACGTTCGTGCCGGTTGATCCAGTATTGCTGGGCGATGGTCAGAATGTTGTTGACCAGCCAGTAAACGGTCAATCCCGCGGGAAACGACACGAACATAAACGTAAACATCAACGGCATCAACATCATGATTTTTCTCTGATTGGGATCACCGGCCGAGGGTGTCATCCATTGCTGTAGGAACATGCTCGCGCCCATGAGAATCGTGAGAATGGGAATGCCGAAATGCCATCCGGCGAAGGTCATCGGGAGCGATTGCCAATCTGGCCGGGAAAGATCGTTGATCCACAAAAACGACGCATGACGCAATTCGATGGGCGTGCTGAGGGCATTATAGAGACCGATGAAAACCGGAAACTGGAGCACCATCGGCAGGCATCCACCAAGTGGATTGACCCCGTTGCGGCGGTAGAGCTCCATGATTTCTTTGTTGAGTTTCTCCTTGTCATTGGCGTAGCGCTCTTTGAGTTTTTCCATCTGCGGCTGGAGCTTTTGCATCGCCTTCATCGACACAAAGCTCTTATGCGTCAACGGCGCCATCAGCAGCTTGATCATGACCGTGAGTAAAATGATGTCCAGCCCATAGCTTCCCGTGAAGCGATGGAAAAAATGCAGCACGTACAAGAACGGAATAGAGACGAAACCGAAATAACCGAAGTCGATAGCCTTTTCCAACCCCTTGCCCACCGCCTTTAACGTGTCGAGTTCCTTCGGTCCGATGAACAGCGTGAATCGCTCACTTTGGCCCGGCCCATTGATCGAAGCCACCAGCGCCGGGCCGGTTTGGCGCACCGACACTTTATGAGCCGCGCCATTGTCGGGCACGATACCGAAGAAAAAATAGGTGTGGCCCAAGCCGGCCCAGGAAACGTCGCCGGTAAACTCGTGGCCCTTTACGGCTTCAGCCGCGGGTTCGCGTTTGATCTTGCCGTCGATGAGAGCGATGAACCCCTCGAAGGGGGCGTCGTGGTTGGGTACCGAATGATCGGCCTTGTCCGTGAGCAATATTTCCGGAATCGGCGCGGCGCCGTTCGCGGATTTTACCGCAACGTCAAATTGGATCGGATAGGCGGCGCCGGAGAAAGTGAATGATTTGCTGATGAGCGCGCCCTGGGCGTTCTGTCCCTGAAACGTCAGCGTGGCCTTGGCGTCACCGCTCAAAACAAGATCACCGCCCTGAACCGAATAGTTCAAACTCGCATCGTCAAACGCTTCCGGCATTTGCC
>CAMLCX010000325.1 GCA_946478635.1 uncultured Pseudomonadota bacterium | reverse complement strand
AGCTGCAGCAGCACAATCAAATCTTAATGCTGGCCGCGTCGCTGTCGAACCGAGGATACAAGGTTGCTCGTTTTACGATTCAAAATCCGCCGTAACCTGGCTCACAGAAAACTTTTAGGTCACGCGCCAAATAATCAGATACCCGCTCAAATCGCGGATTCTTCGTGGCGCGAGTTCGTCCAGCGGACGAGGCAACGCTGCACATGCTGCGGTGGCAAGCCGCAGCTTGAAGGTACCTCCTCGCCATTCGCTCATATGGAGCAACCCGTAATGTAACTCCATGCCAAGAACTCTCCGTTCCGAGAGGTTTGACCCTCGGATGGAGACGTTCTTGGCGCCAAGGGCAGCTTGTAAGTTATTTGAATTGTCGTATCCCGCATCCTGACTTCTTTCACTATCTCTCGTATAAATTCCTTTTGGGCACCTAATTTTCTCTCCGTAAGCACTTCTGCATCACGCTCACATAGGGTTTCATCAAAGCGGTCGGAATCGTTCGAACCGTGGCGCCGGGCCGGGCCGTCTTTTCCAGAGCGATCTTCTGTTTAAGAGCGAGTTTCTCTCAGTGCGAAGTTCCTTGATGCGATGAGCCGCATCCTTGAGCGCCGAAAGTCCGCGTTCAAGGGTATCTTCCCGGCGACGAATTCTGGTTTCTACATCCTTAATCCTGCTGGAGAACAAGCTCGATTTGGCGGCGGACATTTTCGTGGCTCAAAATCTGCTCTTGGATTTGCTCCAACACCGCTGTGGGATCATCGTTGACCGCGGAAATATAGACAGGCTGGCATTGCTGCGGGTTTTTCGCGAAATTGTCGAAGTCACCAAATCGCTCGATGCTTGTAAAGTCCTACTTGATCTCCAAGATGTGACTTGCGACTTAGGACTGGACGATCTTGTCGAATCCAAGCTTGATCAATCAATCCGCAGACTGTCGCTAGCGAATTAAGGCTGGCGATGTTGACGACTCCGCTCCCGGAACATTGCGATCGATTGAGTTCGTTCGTTAGAGGTGCCCGTTTCGCAGTTGGGGATTGACGTCGGGGTGTTCTGCGGGGGAAAGCGGTCCATTGATTGATTGGCGGAAGAAACCAGCCACTGCTTTTCGAACATTAAGATATCATTGCGCAGAGTGCGCAGCTCTTGATTCCCGTGACATGTGTTCGTAAGGTCATGGGAATCGTGCGACCAACTCATCGAAAGTATTTTTTAAAAAACAGGTCTAATAATATTGAACAGAAATCTAGACCCGAGTTTCTCTAATATAAGGGATTGATTGAGATATTTGGCGGGCACTGTAAGTGGCCATGGCGGTCAGGGCCGTTACGCGGCTAATGGGAGTTGTCGTTCTTGTTTTCTGGTTAGCGCTGCGTCTAGTATTTAGTATAAGATCTGATCTCTGGACGCGATGCCGTCTTAATTTATTTTATGCGACCCTCAGCAGTGGTACATTTCGTCTATTCCGCCAAAATGCTCCACTACCAGCTCCTGGACAATTGGGTATGATTAGCTCCATCTCCATACGAGGCGGCATCGCGTTCATTGCAGGGAGTCGCTCTTCACCTCATAGTAAACATACAATTCTGATTCCGTTCTGGGCGGGTGCGGCTTACTATTTCGGGGCGATTATTGGTTTCGCATTGACGTTTTCGACTCATGCGGTTTCGACTCTTTGGCCTCCCAATGCGGTTCTACTAGCCTGCCTATTGCTTACGCCAACGAGGAAATGGTGGCTTGTTTTTCTCGGCGTATTCCCAGTTCACGTGGCCGTACAGCTGCAAAGCGGCGTCCCCACATTAATGATTCTCTGTTGGTTCCTCAGCAACACCAGCGAGGCCTTGATCGGCGCTTATTGCATCCGCGGGCTCATCGGCTCCCAACTGAAGTACGACAACTTTTCGGACGCCGGCGTTTTCGTGATCTTCGCGGTTTTTCTGGCTCCTTTCGTAAGTTCATTTATCGACGCGGCTTTCGTGGTGCTTGTCGGATGGAAACCGGATGCCTATTGGCAGGTCTGGCGAATGCGTTTCACCGCCAATGTCCTGGCAGAGGTGGCGTTAGTCCCTTTCATCGTTCTCTGGGTCCCCAACGGCGTTGCATGGCTGCGGTGTGCCTCGCTACGGCGTTACACCGAGGCGTGTCTGTTAGCATGTGGACTGCTGACCATCTCAGTGCTCGTCTTCAACTGGCCGAGCGCTGGTCCGGGTACTGCCCCGGCGCTGGTTTACCTGCCGTTGCCGTTCCTCCTGTGGGCCGCCGTACGATTCGGTCCCGCCGGCGCCAGCACATCCCTTCTGGCCGTGGTGCTGGTATCGATCTGGGCTGCTACCCAGGGACGAGGTCCTTTCATCAGCCGTTCGCCTGCGGAGAACGTACAATCTTTACAATTCTTCCTGATTACCGTTTCTCTTCCCTTAATATTCCTGGCAGCGCTTGTCGAGGAGCGGCGAGGCAAGGAGGCCGCTCTGAGCAACAGCGAGGCGCGGTACCGGGCGTTGGTCATGGCCACCGCGAACATGGTCTGGCGCGCAAACGCGGAAGGCGAGGGCTTTTTGCTGTCTCCACGTTGGCACGAGCTCACGGGACAGAACGAAGACGAAGTGAGCAACTTTGGTTGGGTTAAGGCTCTTCACCCCAAGGACCGAGAGCGCAGCGAGCGATTGTGGAAGCAGGCAATGTCGGAAAAGCGCATGTACGAAATCGAGTTTCAAATACTCACTCGTGATCAGAGCTATCGGCATTTTCATGTTCAAGCAGTGCCGATTATTGCGCCCGACGGCGCGGTGCATGAGTGGATTGGCGCGGCCGTCGACGTAACGAAAGAGCGAGAAGTTGCATTGACTGTTCAGCGGCAACGTAACGAACTCGCCCATGTAGCGCGAATTAGCACAATGGGCGAACTGGCGGCCTCCTTGGCTCATGAATTGAATCAGCCGCTCACCGCGATCCTCAGCAATGCTCAGGCTGCTCAACGTTTCCTTGCTGCCGACCCGGCTAACATCGGAGAGGTCCGTGCCATACTCCGGGACATTGTGGAGGACGACGGCCGCGCGGGTGAAGTGATTCGCCGGGTGCGCGATCTCGTCAGAAAAGCAGACCTCGACGTCGAACAGCTGGAACTCGCCGATGTCTTTCGCGATGTCGTGCTGTTGTTGCGCAGCGACGCCATCCTGCACAATGTTCGTATCGTGCTCGAAATGGCTCCCGGCGCACCCAAAGTCCTGAGCGATAAAGTTCAGTTACAGCAAGTCATGTTGAATTTACTGTTGAATGCATTTCAAGCCATGAAGGATTCGCCGGTGAGCGAAAGGCAGGTCACGCTACGGAGCCGGTACGATAAAGATCAAACGATGACCATCGCGGTGCATGACCGCGGCGTGGGATTAAAGGAAGGTCAGCTCGAAAAGATGTTCCAACCTTTTTACACGACCAAGAGTGACGGGCTAGGCATGGGTCTCGCAATCAGCCGATCTATCATCGAGGCTCATGGCGGCCGGCTCTGGGCGCGAAACAATCCTGACCAGGGCGCAACCCTTTATTTCACCGTGCCGGTAGCGTGCGAGGTAACTGAAGTTGAAAAACATGAATCGAATGGGGACGGAAACAAACACTCCCACCGAGAGTCCCACAGCAGTCTCGAAGTCCAACGTGTTCTTAGTCGATGACGATGCTTCGGTGCGACGCGCTTTGACGCGTTTACTCAAGTCTGCGGGATATAACGTGCAAACATTTACATCGGCGCAGGAGTTTCTCGGCACGAAAGCCAACGGCGAAGGACCCAGCTGTCTCGTGCTGGACGTTCGAATGCCCGGACTTACCGGAATCGACCTCCAGCGCGAATTACAGACTCTGAACCGTAATCTCCCGATTGTTTTCATCACGGGTCACGGTGACGTCCCGATGAGCGTGCGCGCCATGAAAGCGGGCGCTGTAGATTTCCTACAAAAGCCTGTGAACGATAAAGATCTGCTCAAGGCTATCGAACAATCTCTTGCTCGAGCCGCCAAGGACCAATCCCAGCGTGAAGAAATCGCTCAGATTCAAAAGCGCGTCGAGAGTCTCACGCCGCGCGAACTCGAGGTCATGGCTCTGGTCGTGACCGGATTGTTAAATAAGCAGATTGCTTTCAGGCTCGGCACCGTGGAAAAGACCATCAAGGTTCACCGCGCCCGCGTGATGGATAAGATGGGCGTCGATTCGATCGCCGAACTCGTACGCCTCGCCGAAAAGATCAATATTCCGCCGGAGAGAAAGCAGTAGACAGGCCGCCAAGATTAGCAATTGCCCTGTTTTAGCCCGCCTTACTGGTCACGGCTGACCGATGCCAGGTCATTCCATTCTCCACACCTTATTGGACTAAGGTCCAATATACAGATACACCGCGCCTCGCTAGATTCTGCGGCAGCGCAAGTTGTGCGGTTAAAAGCTTTCTTGGTGTTGGCCGCGTAGCGCGTGAACCTAATGAGTAATGCCAAACCATTGATCGCCATTGTCGATGACGATGAATCTGTCTGTCGCGCGTTGAAGCGGTTGGTTCGCTCCCTGGGTATGGATGGAGAAACGTTCGCCTCCGGGCAGCAGTTCCTCGATCTCATCGAAGCGACGCCGTCGTTTCACCCCGACTGCGTGGTTCTCGATGTGCAGATGCGCGGGTTAAACGGCTTAGAAGTTCAGGATCACTTGCTGACAAAGGGCAACCCGCTTCCCGTCATCTTTATCACGGCCCACGATGACGCGGTGCCGCGAGAGCGTGCGCTGGCCGCGGGCGCGGTGGCCTTTGTGCGCAAGCCGTTCAATGACGAGTTATTTATCAAAACCCTAAACATCGTGCTCAAGACTGAAACAAGGGGGGCGTAGAGGCTGTCGCGCGCATGAACGGGTTCGCCCAAAGTCCTTAATCATCTACGCGGGGGTGCGGCGTTGCAGTGCGATCGCCGGCGAATCGGAACGGCAAAGCAAAACGACTGAATTAATTTTTATGGAGGTTTTCTTGGAGACGCATTCGAAGCAATTTAATAAACATTGGCGCCCGGCCAGCGTGTTCGCGGTCGTTATGATACTTGCGGCTTGGTTTCATCAGACAGCCGATGTCCTGGCGGCACAAGCTAGCTACGAGCCGCCGACGACGCTCAACGCTTCGCAGATTCTGCCGCCCGATCTATTGACCGGGCCGAATCACCGGGTGGAGGAGCGGGTTTACAATGACGGATACCTTAATACTTATCGAGTGGGGTCGAAGTTCGGCACGTTCGTCGCGGTGTCAACGCCTATGCTGCGCAACCGCATCGGCGAGATCAACGCTTTGGTACGCATGGAGCAAATCGAGGGCACCAAGGAATTCACTTCCTCTCTCAAGGAAGCGGGGACTGATACGCTTGTGGGGTTCAAAAATCTGGTCACCAAACCGGTGGATACAGTAAAGGGCGCGGCTTCTGGGCTGGCGGTTGTTTTCAGAAGGGCGGGCGACGCCATCGGTGGTTCCAAACGCAGCGATGCCGAGGATAGCAAGATCAAAGACTTGATAGGGTTTTCCAAGACCAAGCGGGAATACGCGTTTCAGCTGGGTGTGGATGCGTATACGGACAACGAGAAACTCCAGGATCGACTCAATGAGATTTCCTGGGCCGGTTACGCCGGCGGCATCACCTGGGCGGCGGCCATGTCGGCAGTTCCGGGGGGAGCCGGATTGGCGATCACGATCTCGGGAACGCACAAGCTTCTGAATGAAGCGTTTCGCACGACCCCTCCCGTGGATCTGCGCCGAATGAATGCCGAGAAGCTGAAGTCGATGGAGGTTCACCCCGAAGTGGCCGACGCGTTTTTAAATAATTCCGTCTATTCGCCGCGCTATCAGACGCTCCTGGTAAACGCGCTGGAGGAGATGAAAGGCGTCGGTAACCGCGCCACGTTCGTTCGGTTAGCCTGGAGTTCCTTCTTTTTTACTCCCCCAAAGGCAATAAAGGCAAGCCAGGTCAG
>CAMLCX010000324.1 GCA_946478635.1 uncultured Pseudomonadota bacterium | reverse complement strand
CTTGATCCGGATAGGTCAGGATTCCCAGGCCGCGCGTGGGAAAGAGCACGGCCATGTCGATGCCTTCGGTGTCCATCGCTTCGAGCTGGACTTCGCCGGTCCAGCCGCGCGCCGCGTGATCGCGGTAAATATCCTGATTCTTATTAAAGTTGCGGCCGCGATGGGGCGTGCCGTTCGTGCGTCTGGTCTGCGCCGGCACGTTTGGAAAAATCATGCCGAGATCGCGCACATTTTCAGAGGTGCGGCCGCGCGGTGCGCGCTCGCGAAACTCTGCGTCGATATAGCGCTCCCAAAGTTCGGGGGGCTCCATGATATGCATGTCGCTGTCGAATACTTTGAATCCGTTTTTCGCCATGGCGAGTGCCCTCGATGAGATGAGCGTAATGCCGACGAACAGCGAATGTCAAGTAAATCGGTTCTGAAAGGGGACTTGTGAATAGCCGCATTGACGGGTCGGATCCAATTGACTTTTCTCGGGTCAAATGATTCCCGAGCATTCCGCAAAGTTCTCGTGAATGGCCGTCAGAAAAAATCGCTTATCGCCAGAGGATGATCGTTTGGCAGCGGTGCGGTCTTAGATGACCCACGTGTTGATGGGTTTTGACTTCTTCCAAATGATTCCGTCGTAAAGAAAATGAATAACCCCTGTTCCACTCAGAAGCGTATTGATCAAGACGGGGTTTAGGAGAATTTCGTCGAGATTTTGATAGTAAAGCAAGACCTGTAAGCCGACCAGAATGGCCCCGGCGGGCAGCATCTTACTCCAGAATAAGCTGCCAATAGCTCCCTGATATTGATGCTTATCCACTTTGCGTTTCTGTACCGCATGGACGTAGGCGAAGTATTCCACAGAATGGGAGAAGCCAAATGCAACAATGCCTAGGATGGGATTGGCCAAACATAAAGTCATCAGGCTCAGGTTTGAGATAAGAAAAAATAAGCGAGGCGCGTGCAGCTTGAAGGGGATATGCGGTCGATATTCATGATAGGCCCACCAGCCGCCGAGCATGGCCAGCAACGCTCCAAGTGTCAGCGCGATAGGTGTCGGGTAATTTAAGAAGACGGGTGCGAGCGCATCGACGGTTGGTTGAGCAACTGACGGATAACTCTCGAACATTGAGATGTGCAAGATCGCGACTACCGCCGTGGTGAACAACACGAGGCACCATAGTAGCGCAAGATCTCGATGGGCGTGCCGCGGATGCTCCAATCCATGCTTTATGCGATGTGCGTAGCCGCGCATTAAACCGTATCGCTGCATGATAATGTGCCAAAGATTCCACAGCGCGAGCACGGTCAATACAATCTGATCAATGTGCTCGTTTTCAAAAGAATGCAGAACGAACATGCCGGGCAAAACCGCCAACGGGCATAGAGTAAAAAACATTCTGCGTGAACGGAATACGGTAGGGTCGCTGTAGGCAACCACATAGGTATAGTTACGGTGCGCAAAGTTGAGCGCGAAAAGCAGGGTGACGATTATTTTAAAATTATGTACGTCATGGGCATCATCAAAGCCGCCAGTCCATTGGAGCCCGAAGACGACACTGAGTAGAAAAGGTAGCCAGGGGAAAACAAAAAAAGTGAGATCGTAGGGAAGGCTTCTCAGCCAGGGAGATTCCGCGGTAGTTGCAACCGACGAATAGCCGCCGTGGATCACTTGAGAAGCGAGGACTTCGGCTTTCATAAATCCAAATCAGGTGGCCGCCAGGGTGAACTCACGCCCAAAAACCAACGATCCAGTAAGACGCTAGGTCAGCTTTTTGGCGAGCCACCGAGATTGACCGCCACTTTTAGGTAAGTCTGCAGGACCGTGATCAGAAAGCTCGCCGCTAAAGTTCTGCAACCGTTAAGGAAAAGATTGCAACGTCGTTGTTACGATGAAAGAACATCTCTATACTGCAATCCCTAGATTCAAACGCCGAGTTCACGTACCTGCTACAAAGCCGTTGGCAGCGGACGCGACTGCTTGATTCGAGCTTTAACGTCGCGAAGAACTCTTGGTGGGTTGCTTAACCTGCTTCGCGGGCTGGTTTGCTCGTGAACTAGAACTTTTGCTTATAGATTGATCGCTGCTGTGCGAGTGGTGTTCATTTTTGGAGGAGCATGCCCCAAAAAGGAGTACCAGTATTCCCAGTGATAATAGTTTTTTCATTGACTTATCCCTTCCTTCGAATAGAGTTCTAAAGATATGCAAGTCACTTAAGGGCGCATCTTATCCTCCTGGGAAGCGACAAAGTCAAGAACAAATTTCATACGCCCGCAGACGCATAGTGGATGGTCTTGGACGGAGTTACTGTGATAGTCCATAGCCGCAACACCCAAGATTAAGTTGGAATTATCAGTTCAGCTAAGAGGTCTTGATCCCCGAAATTTGCGGTGATTCTGCGTTGACAAATAACTAGGTCCAGTTTTAGAGTCTTCGCATGTTTTAGTGGTTGCAATAGGATTTTAGTTATATGCGGCTTACTCTCGCCATTCATCCGATCCGTAAAGTTGAGTTCGCTCCCTCGACTCGCCTTAACGATGCCACACTCATCATCGATAAAGATGAATTACGCCACATTGTGTTGCAGGATTCTCGCATCGAGTCAGTCGAATTCCACATTGTTCGGCCGGGCGAGTGTTGCCGCGCCGGACCGGTGTTCGACATTGTCGAACCCCGCGCCAAGGAGCCGGGTGCGAGTCCGGATTGGCCAGGCGTCCTCGGCGCCCCGCAAACCGCCGGCAGCGGGACGACGCATGTTTTGCAAGGCATGGCGGTAACCGCGCTGCGCGAGCAATCACCCGGAGAATCACGCGGCGCCACCGGTTATATTTTGGAGACGAGCGGCGAGGCCGCTGCGGGATCTCACTACGCTACCCTGCATCACTTGATCATGATCCCGCACACCAAAGCCGAGTTGGCGGCGCACGCACGACATCGAGCCTATCGTCTGGCACAGCTTAGGATTGCCGTCCATCTGGCACGAGCCGCGCTCACTTCGCGGCCTACCGCCGTGGAACTGTTCGATCTGTCGGTTGGAAATGATCGCGCTGACTTGCCGCGCTTCGCCTACGTCGGACAGATATTTTCGCGCCAAAGAAAACCCGAAGCGGAGGAGTCGATTCTTTACGGCGCTGGCACGGACGGCATGCTGCCCACCTTGCTTCATCCCAACGAATGGCTCGACGGCGCGCTGTTGCCGTCCTATCACGGGTCGCTCGGCGGCGCGGAAACGTTTTTCTACCAAAACCATCCGGTCATCAACGCGCTTTACCACCGTCATCGGGCGCGCGAGCTAAACTTCGCCGGAACGGTGGCGACGATTGCGTCAGCCGACAACTTCGACCGAGAGCGCAATACGCGTTTCGCCGCCCATCTGGTGAAATGGGCGCTGCGAGCGGACGCGGCGGTGCTGACAAAATTCGGCGGCGGTGTGCCGCATACGGATCTCGCGGAGACCGCGCGATTGCTGGAATGTGACGGCATCAAGACGTCGGTACAGGTCACCGACCTGGCGCGCGATCGGCGCGTCGAATCGGCGCTGCTATTTAACTTTCCGGAGGTCGATGCCATCGTTTGCATCGGCGGTAATAGCACGAACTGGAGGCTTCCGCGGGTCGAGCGCGTCCTCGCGGCAAACAGCGGCTTGGCGGAACTGCTTGAGGGCCCGCTGGAGATGCATTCACTGAACATCATAGGAGTCACCAACCAGCAGGGTGCTGCACGGCTGCGATCGGTCATGTATTAGCGTCGACTCAAGAGGATGAACTCTAAACGGACAAAGTCGGGGAGCCCACGATGCGCGTCGTTCACTATTTAAATCAATTTTTCGGCGGTCTCGGTGGCGAGGAACGGGCGGGCGGGTCGCTCGAAGCGCGTGAAGGGGCGGTCGGGCCGGGGAAATTATTGGAACCCTTGCTTGGGTCCGACGCTCAGGTCGTGCTCACGCTGGTCTGCGGCGACAACTACGCCGTGGAAAACCAGGATGCGTTCATCTTAGCGGCTTTGGAAAGAATTCGTTCCGCAAATGCCGATCTTTTTGTTGCCGGACCGTGTTTTTTGGCGGGACGATACGGGATGACCGCTGGGGCGCTTTGCGCCGCGGTGCAGTCACAAATCGGTATTCCCGTGATGACCGGCATGGCGCGAGAGAATCCTGGAGCCGACCTTTACCGCGAGAAGTTTTACATCATCGACTCGGGTGAAAATGCCGCAAAGATGCGCAATGTTTTGGAACAGATGACTCAACTGGCGCACAAACTGCTCCAGTCAAAACCCATCGGCGCTCCGAGAGATGAAGGTTACATCCCGCGCGGTTTGATTCGCGATGAGTTCGTCGAGAAGCCCGCCGGCGAGAGGCTGGTTGACATGGCATTGGCGAAGTTCCGAGGCGAACCGTTCGAATCGGAGATGGCGCCGGCGTCATTTGCTCCCGTGCCGATGCCGCCCGCGGTGAAGAATTTGCGCAACGCCAAAGTGATGCTCATTACAGACGGCGGCCTCGTGCCGAAAGGTAATCCCGATAGAATTCAAGGTTCGGCGGCCACCCGTTGGGGCGCGTACAGTGTGAAAGATCGCACCGCCCTGCGAGCGGAAGACTACGAGATTTCGCACGGTGGCTATGACGCGCAGTTTGTACGGCAGGATCCCGATCGGCTTGTGCCTTTGGACGTCATGCGCGAGCTTGAAAATGACGGCGCCATCGGCGCGCTGTGCGACGAGTTTATTTCGACGTCCGGTTTGGCAAATCCGCTATCGAACACCCGGCGCATGGGCCGGGAAATGGCTGAGAAGGCCAGGAGTCTGGGCGTCGACGCGATCATTCTCACGTCCACGTGAGGGACAAGCACTCGCAGCGGCGCTGCGATTACGACGGAACTCGAAAAAGCCGGCATCCCCACCGTGCAGATAACTTCGGCCCTTCCGGTAGCAAAAATGATCGGCGCCAATCGTCTGGTGCTCGGCAACGGCATCGTTCATGTCGTCGGTGATGCGACGATTTCCGCCGACGAAGAGAAGAAATTGAGGCGGCGGTTGATTGAAAAGGCGCTCGCGGCGTTGCAGAGTGACGCAAGATGACGCGATTGGATCGCCGATTCCGAAGTCTATCGGGTGATCGCCGTTGTCGCGGCGATGATCTTGATCGTACTTATTTGCGTTACCGGTTTTTTTCTCTTGTTGTCGCGCACTTTGCTGCGTCCCTTGGCGGAACTCGTGGATCAGGCGGCGCGCCTGAGTAAGGGCGACTTCGAGGTGGCGCTGGAACTTCAACGCTCGGACGAATTTGGCGATATCGCACGATCCCTCGACCGTTTGCGCTCCAGCCTGCGCGCCGTCTTTGCGCGTCTTGACAGAGGGCAAGATTCGCCGCGTTCGGGCGAATTGGGCAGAATTTCTCGGCCGACGTGGGAGCGTTGATTCATTACCGGCCTGGCACTTGCCGAAGGGCACGGAGAAGGTTTTTCAGCAACCTGCCAGTCCAGCCGTTGTTTGACATTGAAGTTTTTATTGATTTTGGCGAGAATCAGTCCGTTGCAGCGTTTGTGCGCCGCGTATTGCGTTTTTTGGAAAACGAGCGGATAGGTTTGGGGGAGGTCTCGGCGTTCCAGATATTTGTTTATGAAGTATCTGTTGGTTGTTCTTCTATCCATCAGCCTTGCCTGCGCACTTTTGGCATTGTTCTTTCTAACTGCCGAGCGTGACACCACTGTGACCCTGGCCGAGTTGACCGCGTCCGAGCAAAACACAACGGCGAACCCAAGGAACCTGGAATCTGTGCAAACAGTTACCGATGGTCATGTTTCACCCGCCAGTTTGGAAATCGACGCGATCTTCTACGGGGTGATCGGCCTGTGCGGTGCTCTCCTGGCTCTTCGGATTATTGTTTCGGTAATTCGAACTCTCAGAGAGGAACGCATGCTTGCGCGGCAGCAACCCTTGCAACCGAAGGTTGATGTCCTCGGTTCAGTGTTTCTAAAGACAGAGCGG
>CAMLCX010000323.1 GCA_946478635.1 uncultured Pseudomonadota bacterium | reverse complement strand
GATAACCAGCGAAGAACGACAAACTTCTCTGGTCGATTCGAGATTCTCAGCTAGCGTAGCCTGATCGATCCTGATTCCAGGTACTAGCCCCGATCATGCGCGGTAAAGTTGCGATCGAGCTGCAACCCTTCCGGAACGAAGGCAAAGCAGGTGTGCCTTCAACATACAAACGGGCCGAGTTGCTCACTAGGTCAGCAGCGAAAAGGTCAAACATCGTATCGAGTGTGGAGAGCAAAATGAGACATTCGCGCCGCTGCCTTCGTTCCTCCAGGGTCACATCTCGATCAACAGAGTGTCGTCAAGTTTCCTCGTAGTATGAATAATTCGGGCTAGCGCGGCGGCAGAGGCTCGCTGCCGGCGAGCCTATTAAACAGCGCAATGACTTCGGCGTCGCGCGGGATGTCCTTGATGGCTTTTTCCTGGGCCTCCGGCAGCAGCGGCGTGGCATCATCGGCGGTTAATTAATCACGGGTAAACCCCCAGCTTTGCTGAGCGACTCAGAAATTTTGACTTTAGGGCAATCGAGAAAGAGCCTCCAAATCGTGAACCGCTCAAGGCTCAACGAAGAGGAGGCTAAGGTGAATGGTAGCAAAGAGAACTTAAAACACACGAAATGGGAATGCAGGTATCATGGGGTGTTTATCCCGAAATATCGGCGCAACGCGATCTCTATGGGTGGTTACGTAAGGAGTTAGGGCCGATTCTTCGGGAGTTGGCGCAGCACAAGGAGAGCGAACTGGAGGAGGGGCATCTGATGGCGGACCATGTGCACATGATGCTGTCGATTCCACCGAAGTATTCGGTATCGGGGGTGGTGGGGTACATCAAGGGGAAGAGCGCGATAGCGATCGCGCGAAGGTTTATGGATCGGACGAAGAATTTTGTGGGACTGAACTTTAACGGATTCGGATCCGCCGTGATTCTTGAAGCCCATGCGTCAAGGTGTTAGAAAAGGTGACTCAGTGGTCGCATAGCTCAGTTGGTTAGAGCGCGCGCCTCACATGCGCGAGGTCGTAGGTTCAAGTCCTACTGCGACCACCATCTTCAATATCGAGCCTTGTTATTTCGCGAAAGGCGCCAGCCGGAGCAAAACGTCAGCTGATACAAGGGTTCGCTTTTGTTGTATCTAGAATTGCTTGTTTCGAGTGGGAATGTTCTATGGCAGTGACGGATGGGGCCTCTTGGTGGCGGCGCTTTCTCGGCGGCGGCGATGATGCGCAAACATCGGTGCTGAGCATCTTGCGCCGGCGCTACGTCCGGGAGAAACAAAACGCGGTGCGCTACGCCCAACACGCGGAGAGGATGCAATACCCGCAGTTCCGCGATGCGCTGAACCGCATAGCGGACGAAGAGGGGAAGCACGCCGATGGGCTCGCCGCAAAAATCAAAAGTCTGGGCGAACGCCCGCCGGACGTGACTCCGGTGCACGTCAGCAAAGAACAAAACAGCTGGCACTATATCAAGACGGATCTCGAGGAAGAGCAGCGCGGCGCCGACGACTTGCAAGACCAGTTGCCGGCCGTCGCGGCTGCGTTCCCCGATATTGCCGACCTTCTCGACCGGATTGAACGCGACGGTAAAAGACATCGAGGCCAGCTTCGAGACATGCTCGCGCGTAGTGACCCACAGTCACTAGGGCCACCTTAACCCCATTTGTCGTTAGGGTTGTCTAAATTCGCGTCCAAGCATCGGATGCCACCCGGTTGCTTTTAATTTTGGGCGATTGCCGAAAGGACCTGCGTTATTTTATGAAAGTGTCGCTCGTTATACCCGTTGATCACTACGATCAGCTACTCAAAAGATGCGAATTGTCACGGCCGGAGTATTTAATTCTGACAAATGGGAGGATTTCGAAGCCCGACGATGAAGAGTGGGTTGAAATTGCCTGCCAGCGGGTGAGTGCGGGCAAAATCCTTGAGCTGGCAAACCAGATTTGTCCGGACGCCGTTCGGTACATTAAGAAATCTCTCCATCGAGAGTTGTAATATTTTCGCCCGCTGAGCGGCATTCGCCGTCTCACTCTCAATCAGCACAGTTCGCTTGGCCTTCCGTGAGGGGCTCCACGCCAGTTCGTGCCAAATGCTCCCGGGGAGAGTTTCCGTCGAAGCGCTAATTTAGTCCGCGGCGCATCCGAGGGGGCGACGCTGCGGCGAAAATCTGGCGGTCACTTGCCGATGCTGATAGGGTAGCTCAAGAAATCTACTATGAGGATCATGGTTTTTAATAGCGGGAGCTCGACGCTGAAGTTTCAGTTAGTCGAGATCGGCGAGTCCAGCCGCGAGCAGAGAAAGCTTGCCCGCGGGATCGTCGATCGTATCGGCGCAAGCGGCGGCTATCGCTTTGTCGCCGGCGATTCCGCAGCTGAGGAAAAATCCATGGCGGTTCCCAGCCATGAAGAGGCGGTCCGTCTCGTGATCTCATGGCTACAATCTCATCAACTGAGCGATCTCGATGCCGTGGGCCATCGGGTGGTGCACGGCGGTCAGATCTTTACCGCTGCGGTTTTAATCGACGATCAGGTCATCGTCGCCCTCGAAGCGCTTTACGAGCTGGCGCCGCTGCACAATCCCGGCGCGGTGAGCGGTATTCGCGCCGCGCGCGCAACTCTCGGCGCCTCTCTACCCATGGTTGCAGTGTTCGATACATCCTTTCATCACGCCCTTCCGGAATGTGCGGCAACCTACGCAATTCCATCCGCGCTTGCCGAGCAATACCAGATTCGCCGTTACGGTTTTCATGGCTTGGCGCACGAGTACGATATCGCTCGCTACGCGGAGTTTCAGGGGAAGATGCTCGAGAATATCAGTGCGGTGACTCTGCATCTCGGCAACGGCTGCTCGGCGACGGCAATTCGTAACGGTCGATCCGTCGATACTTCGATGGGCTTTACTCCGCTCGAAGGCCTGGTCATGGGCACCCGTTCAGGCGATCTCGACCCGGCACTGGTGAGCTATTTGGCGCGCAAGGAAAGCGTCGATGCAGCGGAAGTGGAAGATTGGCTGAACCATCGTTCCGGGCTGTTTGGTTTATCCGGTCGCTCCGGCGATATGCGCGACTTAACCGCGGCATACGATACAGATCGGCGGTCGCGACTGGCTGTCGACGTGTTTTGTTACCGCGCGCGCAAGTACGTCGGCGCCTATTTGGCCGTCCTCGAAGGTGCCGGCGAGGCGGTCATTTTTAGCGGGGGCATCGGAGAAAATTCAGCGCTCGTTCGACGGGAGATTTGCCGCGGCATGGAGTGGTGCGGAGTGGAGCTCGATGCCCGGGTCAATGAGGCGGTTGCGGGTCGCGACTCACGGATCTCGGCCGATGGTTCTGAACTTGAAGTTTGGGTGATTCACACTGACGAGGAGTCGATTATCGCGCAGGAGACAGCGAGGATAATCGGCAAGTCGCCTTTGTGACGACATAACAGAGCGTTGAATTATCTATTTGAAGAAGGCTTAAAAATTTGCAACGTGAAACTAGGAGATGACGTTTATGCCGGACTGGTTATGGTTCATCGCGTTTTTCGTAGTCTACGTCGTCCTGATGCGGTGGGTGTTGCCGCACCTCGGTGTGCCGACCTGAATGGCCGATTGCGGCGTCGAGTCTCGACGTCACTCAGACGGCAGAAATGAACAACGAACACCGGCTCAAAAATAGCAAACAGCGACGAGAAATTCTGTCTGGTCCCCAGCAATTATTTCCCCTCAATCGAGATCTTTGATCGGAGCTCCATGCTTACGCAAATTTGGTGGCTATTCCCTATAGGTTTACTCATCGGCGCTTTCGGCACGTTAATTGGGGCGGGCGGCGGATTCATCCTTGCTCCAATCTTGTTGCTGATGTATCCAAACGAAACGTCCGATCAAATTGCGAGTATTTCACTCGCCGTGGTTTTCTTTAACGCTTTCTCGGGTTCGCTTGCCTATGCGCGCATGAAAAGGATCGACTACAAGTCGGGGATTATTTTTTCCCTTGCGACTATTCCCGGAGCGATTTTGGGTGCTCTGACCACACCGTACGTTCCGCGGGGGATTTTCGATCTAGTATTTGGCATCCTAATGATTGTCGCTGGAACGTATCTGTGGGTCTCCCACTCGGAACAACCCGTTGCCGGTTCGAGCAGGATTGACGATCAACGTTCACAGAACGTCGGAACGCGTCTGGTCCAACGGCAGCTCACTGACGCCGAGGGAATAACGCACCACTACCGCTTTGATCTTTGGATAGGTGTTTCGTTAAGCGTCTTTGTCGGCTTCATTTCGAGTCTGTTGGGCGTCGGCGGCGGGTTCATTCACGTGCCGGTTCTGCACCGGCTGTTAAACTTTCCAGTCCACGTTGCGACGGCAACTTCGCATTTTGTCCTTGCCATCATGGCCCTGACCGGGACCATCGTGCATATTACCCAAGGCGCTTTTGTTCACGGCATGGGGCGCACCGCCGTTCTGGGCGTCGCCGTACTAATCGGCGCTCAAGCCGGAGCCAGGATGTCCAATCGCGCCGGCGGAAAGCTCATCATGCGCGGACTTGCCATCGCCCTCGTTTTCGTTGGTCTCCGACTGATTCTCGCCGAATTGTAAATGCGCCGTATTACTCGTCGACCGAGCGCAATGACTGGACGCCTTGCTCTCGGTCGCTCGTGCAATCCTGGTTAAGGTGGCCTTGCAAAAATACGACATGAGCGGCCAACGCTCGGCGAATATATTTTGATCGGGTTAGGGACAAGGTGCGAAACGAAGGAATCCTCAGCCGCTTCAGCGACCCGTGGGCCTTCGCGTAGTCACCGAAAGACCGCCTGGAATGAGCGAGAGGTGGCGCGCCATATTTGCGCTGTTGCGCCGTTGCAAAGAGCGAGGTTTGTCCGTCCCAACCCTGCTCTCGAGCCCGTTGCTCTCCGGGGTTAGTTCCGTAAGTGCTTGTTCGCACAAGCTTATTATCTCGAATAGCGCATCTACGCCGGTACTCGATAGTCTCATGGATATTATCTTAGGCAAAAATCATGCAAATCGATTCTTGTTTAATAAATTGCGAACGGTCCTGCGCGCAATGGACCCAAGTCATTTGATCGATTACTTGGGAATCCGCGCTTCGATATGGGAGCCATGCAACGATTGACACCCATCGAACACCATATTAATCGATAATCTAATCAGTGAGTCGCGGTATGCCTCCGACCCGATCCCACCCGGCCTGTAAAGCATTTAATCGATGAAACGCTCGCACAAGATCACGCTCGCCGACATTCCCCATGTCGGCCAGGCCACGCCAGCCGGTGAGTGGTTTCGCCGCTACTGGCTCGTGGTCGGCACCGCAGCAGACCTTCATGACATCCCCCAAGCTGTCACGGTGCTGGGTGAAGAGCTGGTATTGTTCCGAGATCAGGCGGGCGAGGCCGGTTTGATCGGCAAGTATTGTCCCCATCGCGGCGCGTCGCTGGAATACGGTGAGATCGAAGCCGGCGGCATACGTTGTCCCTACCATGGTTGGCTGTTCGATGTTCGCGGCCAGTGCTTGGAGATGCCGGCGGAGCCGACGGGCAGCAATTTTCCGGACAAGGTGCGGCATCTTTCCTATCCGGTCAGAGAGCAGGGTGGATTTATTTTCGCTTATCTGGGACCGCAGAAAGCCGACCCGCCGCCGCTGCCGAGGTACCAAGCGCTCGCCGACGGCGCCGGACAGAGATCCTTGGAAGCAACGCGCGTCTACGATTACAACTGGTTCAACTTCATCGAAAACGGCGCCGATCCCGTGCACTTTTCAATTCTGCATCGCGCCGACCCCAACGACGGTACCTGGCGCAGTTGGTTTTTCAACTTTAAGGACATTCCATCGTTTGACGCGGTCGAGACTGCGTATGGCATGAAGGTGATTTCACGCAAACCCGGACCGACCGCCGAGACCGAGTACGTCGATGAAAAAAGTTTTGCCCTGCCGAGCATCCTGCAAATCGGCGACACCGAGTTCACGCACTTCAAAAAGCCGCGCGAAGCTCTGAGCGCGG
>CAMLCX010000322.1 GCA_946478635.1 uncultured Pseudomonadota bacterium | reverse complement strand
CGCCCTGGTGGTGGATGGCGGTCAAACGATCGATGCGTGAGAGAAAAACCGGAGCGATGGATTATTGGAGTATTGGAGTAATGGAATCCTTGCAACCCCAACACTCCAATACTCCAACACTCCAATTTGAATGAGGCGCCTATCTCGCTGACACAATTCCATTGGGACGTACGCGCGAAAGGCGACGATTTACGCCGCTGAATCGCCACCTCGGCTGTCGCTTGGAAACATGGAGTCGAGGTACTCGCCTAGGATTCGACACACATCAATCGCCGACAAAATGCCCGCCAGCTTATGCTGCCGCTGCACGATGACCGAACCGATACGCCGCCTGGCCATCTCGTGCACGACTTCGTTGAGCGGCGCGCGAAAAGACGCAATATAGGGGTCGGTAATCATAATATCGCGCGCCAGAATCTTCTCCTTTTCCGCTGCTGGCGCATCGCGCTTGACGTAATGATGCAAATCCCGCTCGGACACGATGCCAACAACTTTGCCATTCTCTTGCACCGGCAAATGACGGATGCCGCGCTTATCCATCAAGCGTTCCATGGTTGCCACGGTTTCGCCGGCCTCCACAAAGTACGGGAATGACGTCATCACCGCACCTACGATGGGCATTCTCTTGCGCTTTTTTAGAGCTGCCATTTATACCCCCGCCCGGTTGTAAAAATTTGTGCCCGCGGCTGTTTTTGCGCTACGACACGACCGTACCAAGAAGTTCGGCCGGCAGCGCCACTTCCTGCACTGAACCGAATACGGCGCGCATGCTGTAGGCCCGGGCGCCGCGCTTGGACGAGACGACCTTGTAAATCTGCGCATCTTTATAATGCACGCCGGTCCAGTCCTCGATGGCAACGCCGGCGGAAATTTCGCCGGCAGCGAGAAGTTGATGATAGGAAGGCCGGCGCTGCGGCTCGCCATCGTAATGCGGACAACAACTGCCAGGCAAGAACCCGAGACCTTTGAGCGGGCGAAGCGCGTCGGAAAACGAATCCGTCAAGCCTTCTTCGAACCAGCAAATAGCGCCCGCGCTCACCCCCGTGAGCACGACGCCCGATTCCCAAGCTTCGCGCAGAATCTCGGTGACGTCCCAATCGCGCCATACGGCGAGGAGACTTTTGGTATTGCCGCCGCCGACGTAAATGATGTCCTGGTCCAGCAGAAACGCGCGCAGATCCGGAGTGCGCTTGAAAAACGTCAGCACCGACGGACGGCAGCCGAGCCTCAGAAACGCTGTGTAAAAACTCGCAACGTAATGATCCGGCTCGCCACTGGCGGTCGGCACGAAAGCGACCCGAGCATTTTGCGCGCCGCTTTGCCGAATAATGTACTTCTCTAATTCGAGATTGTCGGGGTCGCGATAAAATCCGCCGCCGCCGATCGGTATGATTTGTTTAGTCTTGCCCGCCATCGGTCAGGTCAGTAATGATTCGCGAAGATAGAGCAGAGACCGCGCCAACGCAAGTATCTTGACGTATCTTAACCTTCGGGGATTTTTGTGTCTGAAAAAGTGTGGCGGCTAACCGATCGTCGAATTTTCACGCCAGACAAATCGGCGTCAGCCAAACGACCTGCCTAACGTCTTGAACTATTTGAACGTTTTGAACGGCTTGAACGGCTCTCAATAACCCAGGCAGCTCCAATGACCGCATCCCCAGTTATCCACACCGCCGATGATCATATCGCGGGCATCGAGCGTCAATGGAGCCCGGGCGGGCGTGGCGGGAGCGCCGGGATAACTGAGAACGCGAATGGCATCGTACGGCCCGACAATCTTCTCGGGTTCGGGCAGCTCAATCCAGCGATCGCGGCTGCCGGTGCTTACGACCGCGTCCGCTTCAACGGCGTAGAACAGTAGCGGCGAGTCGACGCCATCTTTGCCGCCGTATTCGTAGGTCACCAGCACGGTTTTGATGCCGAGCCGTTCGCAGGCGCGAATGGTCAGCATCACTTCGACAAAAGCATTCCCGGAGCCGGTCCAGGTAATCAACGCGGCATCGGCGCCCAGGCTCCGTGCCAACTGCGCGGCGTTGTGCGCCACGACCTCTTTCGCCTGATGCGTTTCGTAGGAAATTCGTTCCAGGATCATGCCCGCGAAGGCAAGCCTGCCGGTGCCCTGCTCGCGATGCAGGCCCATGGCCAGGGGATGATTTTGCCAGTCCCAACTGGTCGGGTAGTAGCCGATGCCGCGCGTTGTGTTCGGCGTGACCGCGCCGTCGAGCAGTTCGTTGGGATGGATCGCCGTCGGCAGCGATTCGCGAATCGGCAGGCCGTAATAGCCGATGCCCGAATGAGGCTGCTGCGCCTGCGTGATGCAGCCTTGAATGAGAACGATGCGCGGGCACTGCCCCGCGCCTGCGTTCAACTCGTAAGTTTGAATTTGTGACGGCGTGAGTCCTTGAGTTGTCTCGGCGACTTTGCGAGCGACCTCGAATTCGGCGGTTTGAATGGCGCTGTGCGCTTCGAGCTCGCCCAAGCCGGCTTTGAGCCCCATGATAAGAACCAGATGATTGAGCGCACTGAAGCGCGACGATTCCGCCCCTCGGCCCCACATATCGAGGATCGCGCTGCGCTGGACTCCGGTGCCGGCGCGCACTGTGCCTTCATAGGCCGCCGTAGCGAGCACGGCCATGCCGGAAAGGCGATGCGTCAAACCGCCGCCAACCGCCATCACCGGACCCAACACGCCGGGAAAAACCTGCGCCGCGCCGCCGAATTTGATTCTCGGCTCCACCACGTCGCGAATTCCCGTGACGCGCACAGGCTCGCCGGGCGCTACGACATCGAGATTTGCTGTCTCGATGCGCCGATCGCGCAGCACGCCTTGCGTGAGATCGTCGCCGTCGACCTCCAGCAAGCCGTCTCGATATCCGTACGCCCCGCCAATACGAATTCGGCGCACCGGAAATTCCGCCATCTCAAGTCGCATGCGTCATCCGCTCTCCGAAGCATCAGGGCGACCGCCGGTCGCGGCTTTCCGTCAATCTACTCGATACAGACCTGTCGTAAAGCCCGATTGCAGCTCCTCCCGGAGATTGCTAGCCTCTCAAAATGGGTCGACCCATTGCCAGGACAATGCATTCGTTTAGTCGCATCGCAATCCCTTCGGAAAAGTCTTGAAGGCGGGCAAATGACGGACGCCCAAAGACCGCCTATTTGTCCTCGATGCGACAGCGCCGAGGTGAGGCCGTCTCAACGCTTCCCGGCGATTCGAGCAATCCTGAGTCTCGCCTATATTCAGCCTTTCCGTTGCAAAGAATGCGGCCATCGATTCTGGCGGATAAAAAGACCGTCAGAAAACCCCTCCTCCCCGCGGGAGACGAAAGGAAAACTTGAGCGCCGGCCTTAACCGTTGACCCATCTGAACGTTTTGAACGCCTCGAACGATTAGAAATATCAATACGCCAGGCAGTTCCAATGACCGCGCCCCCAGTAATCGACACCGCCGACGATCATATCGCGCGCATCGAGCGTAAACGGCCCACGCGCAGGTGTCAGCGGCGCGCCGGGATAGCTGAGCACTTTGATCTTCTCATAGGGTCCGACAATTCTCTCCGCCTCAGGCAGCTCGATCCAGCGATCGCGGCTGCCGGTGCTCGTGATAGCACTCGCTTCCGGCGTGTAAAATAGCAGCGGCGAGTCGACGCCGTCTTTACCGCCGTACTCGTAACTCACCAGCGTGGTTTTGATGCCGCGCTGCTCGCACGCCCGCACCGTCAGCATGACGTCGACGAACGCATTGCCCGAACCGAGCCAGGTCACCAGAGCCGCGTCGGCGCCGAGCTGGGTCGCCAACTGGGCCGTATTGTGCGCGATCACTTCCTTGCCGTGAAAAGTATCATAGCGGATGCGCTCGAGAATCACGCCCAAAAAATTGAGCCGCTTGCGGTGCTCGCGATAGAGGCCGAGCAGCAACGGATGATTCTGCCAATCCCAGGTGACGGGGAAATAGGCAATGCAACGGGTCGCGTACATGCTGAACACGCCGTCGAGAAATTCATTGGGATGAATGACCGTCGCCAGCGAATCGCGGATCGGGAGGCCGAAGTAGCTTACGCCGGAGTGCGGATTGGGGCTGTCCGTGAGACAGCCCTGAATGAGCAGCACGTTGGGCAGCTCGGGTTTGCCGTTGCCGAGCTCGAAAACTTCAACTGCATGCGGCGCGAGATCGATCGTCGTTTCCGCAAGCTTCTTTGCGGTCTCGAACGCCGCCCGTTGGATGATCACGTGGGCGTTCAATTCGGAAAGACCCTTGGCCAGGCGCAGATTCAAGACCAGGCCGCGCAAGGCGCTGAACGGCGACGCATCGGCGCCGGCGCCCCACATATCGAGAATCGCGCTGCGCTGGACGCCGAGTCCGGCGCGGACGGTGCCTTCGTACTCGGCTGTGACGAACACCGCCATGCCCGAAAGCCGGTGCGTGCGCCCCTCGCCCACCGGCTCCACCGGACCGAGCACGCCGGGGAACACTTGGCCCGTGCCGCCCACTTTGACGCGCGGCTCGACAACATCGCGAATCCCGGTAACCCTCACCCTGTCGCCGGGCGCAACGACATCGAGCCAGGCCGCTTCGATGCTTTTTTCCTGCAAGACCGTCTGTTCGACGGCCGCTTGATCGATCGTCAATTGACCCGATTGATAACGAAAGCGATCACCCAGCTTGATGCTTGCAACAGGGAATTCGGCGATCTCAAGACGCATAATCAGGCAATCTCGCGAAAGTTCCGGCCGCCAAAATCCAGTCCTAAATGATTTGAACTACTTGAACGTTTTGCACGGCTTGAACGAAATCAATTCACGCCCCTGCAGTCACGCGCTCGCCGCGATCTTCGGCGCAAACACCGTGGAGGTTTCGACTTTCGCTTCCAACGCTTTGAGCGCCGTCGCGACGATCTCGCGCCGCAGCTGTGCGTCCAGCTCCGCCGGCAAACTCGGATCACCGCAGGGGTGGGGAATCGCAACCGCTTTGACGATGCGGCTCGCGCCCACCTGCTCCGCCACCGGATACATGGCGCTGATCATTGCCACCGGAAGGCCTGCCCTATCGAGTTCTTTGCTGATCACAGCGCCGCTGCGACTGCACGTCCCTCACGTCGCGACCAGTAGCACGCCGTCGACGCCCTCCTTGCGCAGTTCGGCGCCGATTTCCTGGCCGACGCGGCGCATGACCGCGGGCGAGCCCTGATTGCCGGGAATGACGTAGTAGGCGGGATAAAGTTTGCCGCGGCCGATCTTTCCTTCCGCTTCCAAAGTCCGCAATGCATCGAGCGGCATGCCGTAGTGCGGATTCTGATTCATGAAAGCGACGTTATACCCGCCGTGCACGGCTTCCCACTTGCCGGACTCCAACGCCTTCAGCTCGGCGAAGTTATATTTGCGCCAAAAAGTATTGCGATAAGTCTTGAACCCATCCGGGTTGCCCCAGGGCACGACGCCACCGGTGCAAATCACCGCCAGCTTCGCGCCGGAAACATCTGCGAGGGGCGCCGCGGGTGCCACTTTATCCCAGACTTCCATCGGCACCTCGGTTTTGAACGGCTTGCCCGCGACCTTGGCGAGCAACATGTCGATGGCCCGGTCGACCGCCGGACGATCGACGCGCGTCAAACGACGAATGCCGCGCGGCACATAGCCTTCGGCATCCGCCGCTCCGATCTCCTCGCCGAGCGCCAACCGGCAAACAAAAGGCGCAATGGATTTCAAAGCGGGAATCATTCCAGTCGTGCTTTCTGTCGTGGCAAACAGAAATACCTTATCGTTGTGATAATCACGATAAAGGCCAACGGCCGGATTCTCGGCTTCCATGCCAGTAACGCACCGAAGCCCCAGGCGTCCGCTCACCGTCTGGCAAATTTCGACACAAGCGAGACCATAACGTCCGGCATTGAACGCCGGACCGGCGACAACCGCATCCGCCTGCCGCTTCTCCAACTCGGCGAGGATCGCAGCCATGGCCTCGTCTTTATGCTCGTGAAAATAATTGTCGCCGAAGTAGA
>CAMLCX010000321.1 GCA_946478635.1 uncultured Pseudomonadota bacterium | reverse complement strand
TCGATCTTTTTCGGATAATGGGTGCGGATCTGCACGTCGAAGCGGTCTTTGAGCGGCGTGATGATGCGCCCGCGGCTGGTGTAGTCCTCCGGATTCGCGCTCGCCACGATAACAACATCGAGCGGCAGGCGGATCTTGTAGCCCTTGATCTGCACGTCTTTTTCTTCCATCAGATTGAACAAGCCCACTTGCACCTTTTCGGTCAAATCCGGAAGTTCATTGATGGCGAACACGCCCCGATTGGTGCGCGGCACAAGACCATAGTGAATGGTTTCTTCGTCGGCTAGATAACGGCCCTCGGCCACTTTGATCGGGTCGATTTCGCCGACTAAATCGGCGATCGACACATCAGGGGTCGCGAGCTTCTCACCGTAGCGGCTGTCTCGATCGACCCATTCCAACGGCAAGGAATCGCCCATCTCCTCGGCTTTCTTGCGGCAGACCCGGCAGATCGGGTGAAATGGATTGTCGTTGATCTCGCAACCCTGCACGATGGGAATGCGCTCGTCGAGCAGGCTCGTTAAGCCGCGGATGATACGCGACTTCCCCTGCCCGCGTTCGCCCAGAAAAACCATGTGGTGGCCGGAAAGTATGGCGTTTTCAATTTCAGGAATAACGGTATCGTCGTAGCCCAGGATGCCTGGAAGAATGCGTTCGCCTTTTTCGAGGTGACGAACCAGATTCTTGCGCATCTCATCGCGCACAGTTAAAACCGCGACTCCGCTTTTTTTCAGTTCCGCTAGTGTTTTTGCCTCACTCACTGCCTGTTGCCTCCTCATCGAAAATATGGTGCCGGTTGATGATCCGTTTTCCCCGGGCTGTCTGCGTCCCGATGTTTGTGCAAGGTTATCATTTTTATTGTTTGGGCGCATTAACCTGACAAATTCACAAATAACGGATGCAGGCGGTCATAACTGTCGAGCAGATGTTGCGGCATGACTCGCGTTTCGCCGAGCACCGGCATGAAGTTATTATCGCCTTCCCAACGCGGCACGATGTGCCAATGAAGATGATCTTCGATCCCGGCGCCGGCGCACTTGCCTAGGTTCATGCCAAGATTGATCCCGCCGGGCCGCAGGGCCTCGCGAAGGAGCTCGATCGAGCGGCGCAATGTATCATTGAGATCGTTGAAATCCTCTGCCGGTAAGTTGGCAAGACTGTTCTCGTGGCGTTTGGGCGCGAGCAGCAGGTGGCCGTTGTTGTAGGGAAATTTATTCAGCATGACGACGGTGTGCGCTGTGTGCGTCAGGACCAGACCTGCTCGCGGATCGGCACTTTTATATTTGGTGCAAAAAATGCAGCTGTCCTCCCCGGAGCCCTCTTCGATATAAGCCATACGCCAGGGAGCCCAGAGTTGCCTCATTCATCGTCTCCGATGTCGGCGGGATCAAACGGTTTGCCGTCCACGCGCAGGCGCAGCTCTTTACCGACTTTGAAGAAAGGCACGCGCTTGGCCGCCACCGAAACCAAAGCGCCGCTCTTGGGATTGCGTCCCTGCCGGGCGCGTCGGTGTTTGACGACAAAGCTGCCGAAGCCGCGGATCTCGATCCGATCCCCCTGCGACAAGGATTCCACCATCGAATCGAAAATCGCATTAATAATCACTTCCGAATCGCGCCGTGATAGATGAGGAAATCGTTTGTTGACCTCATCGATCAAGTCCCGTTTTGTCATATCATCACCCTCACATCACAAAAAATTTTGCAGTTGAGCTAAATAAACTCTTTGCCGCGCATCGTTACTGGAGCAGGGAAGGCGACCACTCGTAGCGCAACCAGCCGCCACGTTCCGGCCCCGGCAGCCGGCGGCCAAAAACTCCCATAAACACGCGCTCCCACCAGCGTTCCTGTTCCGGCCGTGAGTAGTAAATCGCCGGCTCAGCTTCGATACCCGATCGTTTGGCGGCAAGCTCGATGGCGTCCTGCAGAGTCCCGAATTGATCGACCAACCCGAGTTGCTTGGCCTGCGCTCCGGAATAAACCCGGCCGTCGGCCAGTTTGCGCACCTGAGCCTCTTCCATGCCTCTGCCCTTTGCAACGGCGGCGACAAACTGGCTATGCACGTTGTCGACCAGTGACTGAAGAATCTCTCGGCCCTCCGGCGATAACGGTTGGAACGGCGAGCCGATATCCTTGTTTGGACCGCTCTTCACGTTAATGCCCCGGACGCCGATCTTTTTCATCACCTCTTCGAAATTCGTGAGCTGCATGATCACGCCGATGGAGCCCGTCAAGGTGCCGGGATTGGCCAAGATCTGGTCGCACGCCGCCGCAATGTAATAGCCGCCTGAGGTCGCCATGCCGCCCATGGAAGCGATAAAGGGTTTCTGTTTCTTGGAGCGCAGAATCTCTTCAAAAATTTCCTGGGTGGGAGCGACGGCTCCGCCCGGCGAATCAATCCGCACGACAATCGCCTTGACCCAGGGCATTTCCCTCAAGCGCCTCAGCTCGGCCAAGACGCTTTGCGAATCATCGATGGCCCCTTCGATTTGCAGCACACCGACACCGTCGCCGGCGAATAGGGATAAGGCCTTGGAGTCGCCGCCGGTGACGTAGGCATAGAAAAACACGCCGGTAAATACCAGCAGGATAAATACAAAAAGCACACCGAGGCCGCGCAGTATGGAGTGATCTTTGAACATCGTCAGCCGGACCAATCTATCGGTTGGAGCTAACCTCGCCCCTTGCGGCCGCTTTCGGTGTCTTCGTCGCGGTCCAAACGAAGCTCATCGCCCAGCAGCGATTCGAAGGAAAACCTGCCGCCTTCCTTTTCCCGCTTCAGGTAGCTTTCCATCTCCTGCCGTTCTTCGGTGCGTCGCAGCGCCCGGACGCTCAGACCGATCTTCCGATCGGCCGGCTCGATGCTGACCACCTCGGCCTCGACTTCGTCGCCGACCTTAAAGAGGCTCGCGGGCTTATCGACCCGCTCCGTGCTCAACTGCGATACATGAATCAATCCTTCGACTCCTTCTTCGATACGGACGAAAATTCCGAAATCCGGCACGCTGGTCACTTGTCCCTTGATCTTCGAACCCACCGGATGGCGGTCCGCCACGACTTTCCAAGGGTCGGGCGCGATCTGCTTGATTCCGAGAGAAAAACGCTCGTTCTCAACGTTCACGCCGAGCACCTTCGCCTCGACGACATCGCCCTTCTTGTAGAGCTCCGACGGATGCTTGATCTTCTTGGTCCAGTGCAGATCTGAAATGTGCACGAGCCCGTCGATGCCCTCCTCGATGCCGACAAAAATTCCGAAATCGGTAATATTCCGAACCGGACCCTTGATGACCGTACCCACGGGATATTTTTCCTTGGCGGCTTCCCACGGGTTGGCCATCACCTGTTTGAGGCCGAGCGATATCCTGCGGTGTCCCGAATCCACGTTCAAAACCACGACCTCGACCTGTTGACCGACCTGTAAAAGCTTGGAAGGGTGAGTAACTTTGCGCGTCCACGACATCTCGGAGATATGCACCAGTCCTTCGATGCCGCTTTCCAGCTCCACGAAGGCGCCATAATCCATGATGCTGATCACTTTGCCCTGTACTTTCGTGCCGATGGGGAATTTTTCCGCCACGGTATGCCAGGGGTCCGGCGTGAGCTGTTTCATGCCGAGAGAAATCCGTTCCTTCTCGGCATCAAACTTAAGCACGACGACTTTGACCTTTTCACCGACCTGAACGATTTCAGAGGGATGGTTGATCCGGCCCCAGGACATGTCGCTGATGTGGAGAATGCCGTCGATACCGCCGAGGTCGACGAAGGCGCCGTACCCGGTAATATTCTTAACCGTGCCTTCGAGAATCACACCCTCTTCGAGAACCTTGAGAATGTCTTTTTTGAGCGAGTCGCGCTCCTTTTCGAGCAGCGCCCGGCGCGAAACCACGACATTGCCACGGGCCCGATTGAATTTGAGTATGGCAAATCGGTCGGTGGTTCCGATGAAGCGATCGAGATTGCGGCTTGGCCGAATATCGACGTGAGAGCCGGGAAGAAATGCCGGCACTCCGACGTCTACTTTGAATCCACCTTTCACCTTGCCGATGATGTGGCCTTCCACCCCTTGTTCCTCATTGAACGCCTTCTCGAGATCTTCCCAGACTTTTAGATTTTCGGCGCGCTGGCGCGAGAGCACGATGCCGCCGCCTTCGCTTTCCGAGGAGTCGAAGTACACGTCCACATCTTCGCCGACCTTGACCTGAACGTTGCCCTGCCGGTCGGTGAATTCCTGGATGGGAATCTGGCCCTCGGACTTATAGCCGACATCGATGAGAACATGCGTCGCGGTGATACCAACGACTCTGCCCTTAACGACTCCACCGGGTTTGACCGTGCGCAGGCTCTCCTCAAACATCGCCTCGAATTCACTGGCGCCGCCTGCCGTCGCGCCCTGCTTTAGTTCATCCTGTTGAGCCATACATACCAACTCCGATCTGTTTAATTTTCTCTTGTCCTATTTTGAATATGCGCCAGAACCATAGCGGCGACTTCATCGGCGTTCAGGCTCGATGAATCAATCGCTATCGCGTCCTGCGCTTTACGCAAAGGTGCCAAATCACGCTCACTGTCCCGCCTGTCCCGTTCCTCGATTTCGCGCAGAGTTTGATCATAATCCACGGCCCGGCCCGAGGCTCTTAGCTCATCATAACGTCGCCGGGCGCGCTCGCAAGCCGAAGCTTCAAGAAATATCTTTACCTGCGCTTCGGGGAAAATGACCGTGCCGATATCGCGCCCTTCCGCAACCACGCTGCCGCGCCGGCCCACGGCACGCTGCACTTCCAGCAGGCGTGCTCTGACAAGGCCCAAGGCCGAAACCTTGGACGCCATCTGGCTCACTTCCGGAGCGCGAATTTCTGCCGCCACGTCGGCACCGTCCAGTAACACTGCCAGCTTGCCGTGCCTTTCTGCCAAATCGATCTCGGTTGCGCCGACCAATTGCGCTAGACGGACATCATCCGCCAAATCAATACCTTGACGCAAGACCTTCAAAGCCAGCGCCCGATACATGGCGCCGGTATCCAGGTAAATGAAGTGAAGCTCTCTGGCCAGACGCTTTGCCAGGGTGCTCTTGCCAGCTCCCGATGGCCCATCGATCGCAATGATCAACCCTTTTCCCCTTCGCGCGCGACTATCACCTGTCCCTTTTACTAATGCAAACAAATTTCCGCCAACAAATCAAAAAACGAAGGAAACGAAATATCCACGCAAGCGGCATCGTCAATTTGCACCCCCTGGTCGCTAATCAATCCGGCGATGACCAGGGCCATGGCGATCCGATGATCGCCGTAGCTTTTGATTGCGCCACCGCGCATGGAGTTGCCGCCGTGGATCGTCATGCCATCTTCACGCTCTTCCACGGCAACCCCGAGCGCGCGCAGTCCCTCGGTCATCGCCGTGATTCGATCCGACTCTTTAAAACGAAGCTCTTTGACGTCGTTGAATGTGGTCACGCCGTCGGCCACAGCGGCCGCAACGGCAAGAATCGGGTATTCATCGATGGTGCGCGCGACCAACCGCGCGCCGACGTCGACGCCTTTCAAGGACCCGCCCCTTACGTGAATGTCCGAAACTCGCTCGCCCGCTTCGGTGCGTTGATTGTTCAATTCGATAGCGGCGCCCATCTCCTTCAATACTTCCACCACGCCGTCACGGGTCGGATTGCAGCCCACGTCGCGCACGACCAAATCCGATCCGGGAATCATCGCGGCCGCCACTAAGAAAAACGCCGCCGATGAGATATCGCCCGGGACATGCACCTCTTGGGCGATTAATTCCGGATGACCATCGATGGCAAGGGTCAATCCATCCACCGCAATTTTTCCACCGAAGCCGCCAAGCATCACTTCGGTATGATCCCGCGATCGCTGCGGCTCCTCGATAGTGGTTCTCCCCTCCGCTTGCAGCGCGGCAAGCACGATGGCCGACTTCACCTGGGCGCTCGCGATTGGCATACGGTAATGAGATCGGAAGAGCACACGTCTGAACTCCAGTCACTCACTCTGATAT
>CAMLCX010000320.1 GCA_946478635.1 uncultured Pseudomonadota bacterium | reverse complement strand
GTTACCGCCCAAGAGAAACAAGAAAAAAAGGCTGAAGAGAAGAAATCCGCCGAGCCGGCAAAAGCCAAGGCTGAGAAAGTTTCCGGGGACATCGGCCTGCTGGACACCGAAAAGAACTACATGATCGTCGTCACAAAAGAAGGTAAATTGGTGACCTTGGATTTCAACACGAAAACTAAGGCGACAGAGATCAAGGAATCAAAGGTGAAAATGTCTGACGTGGGATTAGGCTCCTCCGCGTCCGTTGAATATGTCACCAAGGGCGAGAAGAATTTTCTGACCAAAATGCAATTTACTCCGGCCAAGGGCGAATAAACCATAAAGTTCGCATCGATATAATCAAAACGTGGGCATGGTTTTAGCACCATGCCCACGTTTTTTTATGATAGGCTCTTGCTCTTCGGGAGCGGCGAAGCGGCCGTTGGCTGCCCGATCCGATCCGGATTAGAGGCAGAGCTACGGAAACGAGGCAATGACCGCGTCGGTCAAGATCGGCCGCGGTCGTGCGAACCCCGGTGGCCCGGCTATTTCGTTAGCAGCGTTTTCATCTTTGCAACAATATCCTGCGATTGACCGGTCACTTCCCTGGCGAGTTTTTCGAGCTCGTCAGCGGTCGACGGATCAAGCTCTAATTTTTTCTTCGCCGCATCGGCTTTAACGGCCTCGTCGTTCAGAGTTTTCGCAAACGCCTCGCGAATCGTTTTGACATGCTCCGGCGGCGTGTTCGGCGGCAGTACGTAGGGACGGCCGAAATCGCCGGCGGCGAGCACCAAGGTTGCCAGATTTTTTCCCGCCTGCGATGTTTTGTATTGATCCATCAGCTCATGAATCGTCGGTACATCCGGAATCCGTTTGTCCCTCCTTTTTCCAGTTTGCACCAATACATTGACGAATTTTTTCTTGCGCCATGTCGTGAAGGGCTCGCGCGCAAAGAAGGCCGTCAGCGTGAAGGCGCGGCAAACCACTTCATTGCGCTCCACGGCGAGGTCGATGTCTTGGCCTGCCTGGTAGCCGAGAACGATTTCGAAATTAGTCCCGATCACTTCGTCCAGCAATTTGGGAACGTAGTAAGCCGTAGAGCTGGTGCCGGTAGCGCCGCACTTAGGCGCTGGCGAAGCCTTCACCACGTCGTGAATCGTTTTGAACGGAGAATCCGCACGCATATAAAGTAGATGATTTGAAGTCACGGGACTGCCGAGCCAGGCAAACTTGCTCCAGTCGTATTTTACCTGCGAGCGTTGAACGACCTGGTCGAAATAAAGCGCCGGAAATATCGCACCGATTGTCAGCCCGTCCGGGTTCGATACGTTGTAAATAAAGTTGGCGGCGATCATGGAACCGGCGCCGGGCATATTTTGCACGATGATATTGGGATTGCCGGGAATGTACTTCGGCATGAACTGAGCGAACATGCGCGCGTAAAGATCATAGACATCTCCGGCCTTGGTGCCGGCGATTATCGTTATCGTCTTGCCGGAGTAGTAAGGCGTTTGGGCCACACCGGCCGCGCGCCATAAAACCAACACCAGCGTTGCTAAAATCACGCTGCGCAATCGCTGCAACATAGAACCTCCTGTGTTTGAAATTAAACGTAATTGGGTTTTATTTTCTGCCAAGGAGCTTTTTCACCCGCGCCACCACCGCCGGAGGCTGGCCCAACATCTTCTCGGCAAGTTTTTGCAATTCTTCTCCCGGGACATACTCGACCTCCAACTTGCCTTTCTTCGCATCGTCAAGCAGCGCCGAGTCAGCCATCGCCTTGGCATATGCATCGCGCATCGTTGTTACGACTTGTAGCGGGGTGCCGGGAGGCATGACCCAAGGACGGCCGAAATCGCCGCCGCGCAGAATGACGTCGGCAACCCTTCGGCTCTCTTCCGGAGTATTTTGTTTGTCAAAAACTTCGTAAATCGTCGGCGTGTCCGGAATGCGCGGGTCGCGCTTCACTCCGCCGTAAAGCAAGACGTTGACGAAATTTCTCTTGCGCCAGGAAATAAACGGCTCCCGACCGAAAAACGGCGCTGCGGTGAGCCCGCGGCACTGGACCTCGCCTTTTTCCACCGCCAAATCGATCTCACTTCCGCCGGGATAACCTAGGACCGTTTCGATTTTTGCTCCCAGCGTGTCTTCGAGCAGGCGCGCTAAAATATAATCGGTGCCTGCCGTTCCGGTGGAACCGCACTTGGGCGGCGTGCTGGCGTTGCGGATGTCTTCGATCGATTTGTACGGTGTGTCGCTGCGCATGTACATCAAGACTTCGCTTTTTTCCGGCGAGCCGATCCAATGAAACTTGCGGACGTCGTATTGAACTTCCTTGCGCCCGACCATCTGGTCCAGATACATTCCGTAGGACATCATGCCGAGGGTCAACCCGTCGGGTTTCGCAACGCCGTAGATGTGATTTGCCGCGATAAGGCCGCCTGCGCCGGGCATATTCTGCACAACCATCTCCGGATTGCCGGGCAGATATTTGGGCACATAGCGCGCCAGTAGTCGCGACCAGCGATCATAGAAACCGCCTGAGGTAAACCCGACGACGACTTTGACCGTCTTGCCCTGATAGAACGGCTCTTGCGCCACGACTCTCGCTTGAAACGCAAGCAAGAGCGCGGTGGTGATGAAGCCGATCGACGTTTTCATCTTTTTCATTTCTTCCTCCTTACAGGGGATGTGCCCCTAGAACTGAGCCATCGATCTTCTCTGGACTGCGGGGAAATCAGGTGACTGGCACCTGCCAATGCCGAGGTGATGTAGCCCGCATTGCTGTTGTGATCATAAATCCCACGTCGGCGCCGGCATCAGCCGCCTACGTCGAAGTTCCGGGAGGCGCTGGCTGTCGAGAGCCGTTCAAGCGCATTTGCAACTGGCGTCGAGTCAGGATCTGAGTGCTCTCAATCGGGTGTTCGAGCATCTGGCGAAGAAAACGATTGCTTTGCTTTCCCAATCGGTCGACGAGCACGATGATTTCCATCGACGGATTGAGATCCCGGAGATTGAAAACAGCCTCGGCGACGTTGATGAGCGAACCTCGCGAAATGAGAACTGCCGTGTTAACCATCTCGTGTCGAGCGCGTTCGAGGGCGGTCGTGTTGTCGCTCACCCCGACGACGAAACAGCCGGCCCTTCGGAAACGCCTTTCCAGAATCTGCTTTTCGTCGGGACCGACCAACAATATTTTGCGACCTCTGCCCGTCGCGGTTGCCTCCGCTAACATTCGTGTTACCAGCAAGCCACAACGTAATTTTTCACCTTCGCCAGTGCCAACATTCGACCGCGCAAACTTTTGTTTCTCAGGCTCGTTGGCCTGCCGGTCTCACAGCTACCTCGAGCGCCTCACTGATCTCGGGGTAAATGCAACTGCGATCAGATGCACACGCGGTTGTGCTTTACCCGATATTGATAGCGGAGCGGCTCACGCAGCCGCTTGCGTGGAAGTTTTCTGCTCTCCTGGTTGAGTCGCCATCGTAACAAACCCATACGCAGATAGTCCGGACTGAGGTCTAAAACCTCGCAAATATACTCGAAAGAGTAGGGCCATTTGCAATCTCGGCTGTTGATCCAGGCCTCGGCGTCGTTGAATAATTTACGAGACGCGCGACGATCAGTACCGATGTATTTTTGAAAGCATTCAACGGCGTCTGAGAGCACCGCAAACATGAGTCTTTCTTCCGGATAAAACGGCCCGTGGTGCCTAAACACTCTAAGAAATTGGTCCGTAGTAAGAATATCCGGCTCGAATAAAGAACTCAGATGGGGTGTTGCGTAGGTTGACTTGGTTGCTTCGCTCATGAAAATCCTCCCTTTCTGGGTGGAATGCAATTAAAGCACCAGAAAGATAACTCCATGAATACGAATAAGATTTGATTTTTCCCGCGCGAAATTTCGTGACGCGCGCGGCGTTCAGTAAAATATCTTCACACCGAAGCCGGCCGAATCTTGACCTGTGCTGCGTTTGTTTACACGGCGCTTGGTGATCAGACCGTTAGAGAAGAAAAAAACTAATGAAATCAGGGTGGAAGGTGTGAAAAATATTTGAGTGAGTGTGCATAAAATGCTCACTCACATCGCTTGGCGTCGTTTAATTTTATTGTAAAGCGCTCTACGACTGATTCCCAGAATGCTCGCCGCCAGTTTTTTGTTCCCACCGACGTGAGCTAGAGTCATGCGAATAAACTCGTTTTCGACCCCATGGAGGGTGGCCCCGACTCGAAAAGAGCATGTTGGCTCACTCCGGTTCTCGCTGCCACTAATCCCTTGCCGTATCCGTTGGGGAATGAAATCGGGTAGCAGTTCTTTTCCATTAACCATTAGCACGGCAGCTTGGATGGCGTTTTTGAGCTCTCGGACGTTACCGGGCCAAGCATAGCGCCGAAGTAACCGATAGGTCTCCGGCGAGACGGACTCCACCTCTTTCCCGTAGACAGCGCCAAACCGGGAGACAAAATGGTTTGTCAGCGCAGTGATCGCTGAAATGCGCTCGCGCAGTGGCGGTACCCGAATTGGAAACACATTAAGACGATAGAAAAGGTCTTCACGAAAGCGCTTCTCCGAAACACCCTTTTCCAAGTCCTCATTGGTCGCCGCAATCACGCGCACGTCCCCACTAATTATTTTGATTCCACCCACGCGCCGGAAGGTTTTCTCTTCTAAGACCCGAAGTAAACTTACTTGAGTCTTTTCATCCATGGTGGCGACTTCATCCAGAAATACCGTGCCGCCATCTCCTTGTTCGAAGATTCCCGGGCGCGTTTCTTGCGCGCCCGTATAGGCGCCCCGCTCGTGGCCAAAAATTTCGCTGGCAATCAAGTCGCGAGGCATCGCTCCCATATTGACCGGGATGTAAGGTCTGTTTTTGCGGCTGCTGTGTCGGTGAATTGCCGCGGCCACCAAATCTTTCCCTGTGCCGGTCTCTCCTGTGATCAAAACCGGGATATCTACGGCTGCCGCGTCCATGATCCGTCGTATGACGGCGCGCATCGGCAGGCTCACGGCGATGATTCCCTCGAAGTCGATTGGTATGCTTACCTCATCGACGTTAGAATCGTTGTGGTCGCCCGGCTGCTTTGCCGAAAGATGGTTCTCGACCAGAGCGACTAGATCTTCGTCGTTTTCGGGAACATTTGCGATCAAGATATTGCCACCGCAAGATCGCTGGCGGCGCATTTCTTCTGACTTTCCAAAGACGACAATTCGGCCGCTCGCTACTTTGTTCGAGAGCGTCCGCAGCGTTTCCTCGATATTGACTTCCCCGGCTGGATCGCCAGCCGCGTTCCAAAGAATAAGGTCGAACTTTTTTGAGCTTAATTTTTCCCAAGCCGCTTTCATACACGGAGCGAATTTGACTTTGACGTCCGACGCAAGCCGGAATTGGAGCAGCGCTCGCGTACGATCGTGCTTCTCGATGAATAGGATTCGAGACATAAAAAATCGTGGAGAAGACGTTTTGGGTGTTTACTACTTAAGTCTTAGTTTGTCAATTTGTTTTTAGCTAAAAAATTAGACGTTGTAGAGACAAAAATACCCTCATGGTGAGTAATTTGTTCACACGGCCGTAAAATATATTGCTCGTAATAATTATAATAATTTCACAATGTTAGATTATTTAATGTGGTTTGTATTTGGTATCCTGGGAGTCACTCAAACCGGTAGAAAGCTAGATAATACTAAAGTCGTAGATTTTGGCATTGTTGGCGAAAAGCCGGTACGACCATTCGGATCCGAGCCGTGTTCAACCCGGATTCCGCAGTTGGTTATGAGAACTTTCGGTCGCTGACAAAGTGACTGTAGATTGCGGCTTTAAACACCGTGACATCTAGTGTTGTGTCTCACGCTGTTGGTACTTTATCCGGCGTATAGTCTCCGCCAAGAACCTACCCTGGCCGAGCTGCAATCGAACCTCGGAGTATCTCCCGCAAAGCATGTCCTGAGCGAAGTCGAAGGGCCGCGAAGGGCGCAAAGGTCGGATAAGATAAAAACAATTAGGTTTTAAGATTTCCTCGCGAATTA
>CAMLCX010000319.1 GCA_946478635.1 uncultured Pseudomonadota bacterium | reverse complement strand
CGGCGCTACTTGGCCGTTCTTAAGCGATTCTCGCGGCGTGCTCTTTCTAGGGCAAGACTGATCAATCGGTCGATTAAGCGGGAGTAGCTGATACCGCTCGCTTCCCACATTTTTGGATACATGCTGATTTTGGTGAATCCAGGAATGGTATTGATTTCGTTTACGAGCACTTGCCCGTTCGGGCGCACGAAAAAGTCGACTCGGGCCATCCCTTCACAACAGAGCGTCCGGTAAACTCTCAGGGCCATTTTACGGACATTCTTCACGATTCGCTTGGGCAGTCTGGCGGGAATCTCTAGGCGCGCGCCTTTTTCGTCGAGGTATTTGGCATCATAGGAATAGAAATCATGTTGGACGATAATTTCACCCGGCAATGACGCGATCGGGTTTTCATTGCCGAGCACCGAGCATTCGATCTCGCGGCCGCGAATGAATTCTTCAATAATGATCTTATTGTCGTAACGAAAGGCTTCTTTGACGGCGGGCCTAAATTGTGCCGGCTTCGTTACCTTGCTAATGCCCACCGACGAGCCGAGGTTCGCCGGTTTGACAAATAGCGGCATGCCGAGAATCCTCTTTACCTTGGCGAAACTAATTTTATCCGAACGCCCGAACGCCAAAAAATTCGGCGTCGGGATTTTGGCTTCGCGCAGCAGCCGCTTCATCACGTCTTTATCCATGCCGACCGCCGAGCCCAACACGCTCGCGCCGACAAACGGTACATTGGCGAGCTTCAACAATCCCTGAACCGTACCGTCCTCTCCGAACGGGCCATGGAGAATCGGAAAGACCACGTCGACGCCACCAAATCCGGCCCCGCTGCGGCGCACCATCGGCGTCGGGGTGTTACCCGGCAGCACCGCCGCGGCATTCTTGGCATCGCTAAATTCCACTTTCGATGGTTCTTTGCCGCGCAGTAGCCGCGCGTCTTCGTCGAGATACCAACGGCCTTGTTTGTCGATGCCGATGGCGATGACCTCATACTTGTCTTGGTCCATTGCCTCGACGATGTTGCGCGCCGAAATGAGCGAGATCTCATGCTCAGCGGACTTGCCGCCGAAGAGAATTGCGACGCGGAGTTTTTTCTTCATTGGACCAATACAGAGAAACTAGACAAACTGTGGATAGAGCATGGAGAGAATCGAGGATCGTGAATCGATCCTTCGATTTTCAATCTTCTCTCGGCGGTGGGTTAATCCTTTAACACCGTATGGCGGCAACCTAAGACTTTTTGACAGCCGCCGGTGCCTGCTGCTCGATGACTTTGACGACTTTGCCCGGATAGGCCGGCTTTTCGAACTGAAATACAAAGTATTTGGCTTTGACCGGATCGCCCTTGTTATCGAATTCAATCGCGCCCGTAACCCCTTTGAAATTTTTCAGCTTCCGCACGGCCAGGCTGACCTCTGCGCGGCTCGGCTTTTTTCCGGGATTGGACTTCATCCATTGTTCCATGGCACGAATGCCGACGAGCGTCGCATCGTAACCATACATGCCGAAGGATTCGACGTCTTTGCCGAAGCGCTGTTTGAATTTTTTTGCGAAAGCGGCGGTTTCGGGATACGCATCCGGCGGACCGGCTACACTGGTGTAATAACTTCCCGTCGCCGCGGAGCCGGCGATTTTTACCATCTCCGCCGAATCCAAACCGTCGGGCCCCATGAACTTGGCATTGACGCCTTTCTCTCGAAGTTGTTTCAACAGCAGCCCGCCCTGATGATAGATGCCGCCGAAGTATACCAACGCCGGATTTTTGGCCTTGAGCGGATTGATCATCGGCGAAAAGTTGGCGCGCTCTTCGGTGCCGTCGAAACCGAGAACATTCATGCCGAGTTTTTTTGCTTCATTGCGAAAATTGTCCGCCACGCCCTGGCCGTAGAGTGTCTTGTCGTGGATGATGTATACCGATTTTAGTTTGAGTTCCTGGGAGGCAAAACGGGCCCCGACCGGACCTTGAACGTCGTCTCTACCACACACCCGGTTGACGTTCGGATAGCCGCGGTCGGTAATCTCGGTCGCCGTGTTCGCCGGCGAGATCATCGCCAACATGGCGTCTTTGTAGACTTCGGAAGCGGGTAGAGCCACTCCCGAATTGAAATGCCCGACCATCACGAGCACGTCGCCATCGGCGACGATATTGCGCGCATTGGCCACACCGACTTCCGGCTTCGCCTGGTCATCGTAGGGGACCAGGACCAGATCGTAGCCGAGCGCTTTGAAGGCTTTGATCGCTTCTTCGACCGCGAGTTGGGCGCCCAATTTGATGTGTTCGCCGAGCGCGGCCTGCTCGCCGGAGAGGGGCGCCTGGACGGCTATTTTGATTGTGCCCTTTTGCGCCCGCGCGCTATCGACAATGCCGATACACGCGAATGCGAGTGCGACGATAAACAAGCGACGTAATGTGTTTGGCACGGCGAAGTTTCCTTTCGCAAAATGATGCTCATGCTAGCAAATACACCGGATCAAAGCCACCTGCGGTGCGACGGTCTTGTTTAAAAAATGAATTCACCACAGAGACGCCGAGTACGTGAAGAAAAGAATTATAATGAAAACAGGACTCTGAACTCCGAGTCATCCGCGATGAAATCGCGCTTGCAGTTTTGCGTGCGCTGCCGCGGTTGGATATCCGCGCTGTGCACTACGCTGGTGCGGAAACTTCCTCGGGAACGATTGGCAGCTCGATTTTTTCCGAGCGCCGCAGCAGCGCCATGCGGCAGCTCGCGCCGATCCGGGAGTCGGTCAAAATTTTGTGCAGATCGTCAACGCTGCGCACGGTCATGCCGTCGAGACCGATGATCACGTCGCCTTCAGACAGGCCGGCTCGTTCGGCTGGACTTTGTTTTTCGACGCCGGTCACCAGCACGCCGGTTTCTCCGCTCAGCTGTCGCGCGCGCACGATCAAACGCGGGATGGTCACGGTTTGACCGCCCACGCCGAGAAAGGCGCGGCGAATGCGCCCGTGCATGATCAGTTGCCCGGCGACAAATTTCGCCGTGTTGACCGCCACGGCAAAGCAGATTCCCTGGGCCGGCAAAATGACGGCGGTATTGACCCCGATGACTTCACCGCGCGAGTTGAGCAACGGCCCGCCGGAGTTGCCGGGATTGAGCGCGGCGTCGGTTTGCAAAACATTATCGATCAGCCGGCCGGACTCGGACCGGAGCGAACGGCCGAGGGCGCTGACGACGCCGGCGGTTACGCTGTATTGAAAGCCGTACGGATTGCCGATGGCAATGGCGAGCTGGCCGACGCGGATTTTCTCCGAGTCGCCGAGCGGAGCTACCGGCACGCGGCCGGCTGAAATGCGGATAACCGCGATATCGGTGCCGGGATCGTCGCCGACGATGGTGGCATCAAAGCGCGGGCCACCGCTCAGCGCCACGCTCACTTTGGCGGCGCCGTGGACCACATGGCTATTGGTCAAGATGAAGCCATCAGGGGTAAAGATAAAACCCGAACCACTGCTTTTGGCGTCGCGCGGGCCGCGCCCTTGGGACAAGGCTTTGCTGACCTCGATAAAGACAACCGACGGGCTGATCCGTTCGGCAGCTTGGACGACGGCTTGTGAGTAAGCGTCAAGCAGAACGTCATCCGTGTTGGCGACCGGCGCAGGACCGGAAGCCGGGTTCTCTCCGGGGTTGGTATGATGTATTCGCTTTACGGCGGAAGATTTCATGGGCATCCTTTGAGTACGCAACCGGAAGTTAACCATCCTCCTCGCGGCTGTGAAGTACGCACTTCGCGGTGCTATAGTATCGCCGGAGTAACTCCAGGAGAATCCCATGAGAGTTAGGCAATCGAAGTGCCCCGCGGAATTTACGCTTGCGATGATCGGCGGCCGCTGGAAGATTCCGCTCATTTTTCATTTGCTGAACGGCGCCAAGCGATTTTCCGAATTGTTGCGCGCGCTCGGCGGAGTGACGCAAAAGATGCTCACCCAACAGCTTAGGGAAATGGAAAGACACGGCTTGGTGGAGCGGCAGGTCTACGCGCAGGTGCCGCCGAAAGTCGTCTATTCCCTGACACCCCTGGGACGGAGCTTGAAACCCGTGGTCGATGCCATGTGCCGATGGGGCGAACTCCATGGCTCCCACGCCATGTCTCGCGAAGTGCAATCATGATCATCAGCACCGGTGTTGATTTGGCTGAAGTCGATCGCATCCAGGCGGCGCTGGAAGACCCGCGCATCGGCAAACGTTTCCGCGCTCGGGTGTTCACCGAAAAAGAGATCGCTTATTGTGAGAAAAAACAGCGCGGCAAATACGAAAGCTACGCCGGCCGCTTCGCCGCCAAGGAGGCGGTCATGAAAGCGCTTGGGCGCGGCTGGGGCGCCAAGGTGCGCTGGCTCGATATCGAAGTCGCGCGCGCGCGTAGCGGCAAGCCGGATATCGTCCTACACGACAAGACGGCCAAGCTTGCCGAGGCATTAGGAATTCGCCGCTGGGCCTTATCGATCACGCACACCAAAGAGCACGGGCTCGCCTTCGTTGTCGCCGAGGACGAGTAAAAACTATTTACCACGAAGTGATTCATGACCTTACGGTCGCCCACAGAGAATGACAATGGCGATTCCCACAACCGTGCTCCTGTAGCCCGGATGGAGCAAAGCGCAATCCGGGTTCTCGGTTCACGCGCTCTCTGGGCTGCTGCCACGCCCCGCATCGCCTTCCTGGATTCCGCTTCGCTCCATCCAGGCTACAACTCTTAAGCGATTCGCGCCTATATTTTCAAAGGAGAAAGGAGAATAAGAGAGACTCACCACGGAGGCCCAGCGCGGCGAAGCCGCAACCAAAGCTCGGAGTATCTCCCGCAAAGGCGCAAAGGCCGCAAAGGTCGGAAAATTGTCATTTCGATCCCTTCAACAAAGCTCAGGGTAAACTCCAGGAGAAATCGTTTTTTAGATCCCTCGCTCTCGCTCGGGATGACACGCCTCGGCGTGTCACTTGGCGACTTTGCGCCTTTGCGGGAGCAATTCCGATTCCGAGTGCTGAAAAGTTTTCTTTCTCGGCGTTGCTCAGCTTTGCGGCCCACTCTTCCTTTGGTTCTTTGCCGGCAGCAGAAACAAAATTCCCAACGCCCAGATACCCCCGAGCAGACCGGCAATCGTCCATGCGATCTTGCTGCGACCGCTATGGTTGGCGATGACGCAGCACAGAATGGCATCGAGCGAGTGCACCAATGCGGCGGTGCGCAATAGCGTTGTCGGATCCATTTCAGCTCTGATGAAAAGGAGACCGGAAAAGTATCCAAGGAATTGGTAGAAATCCACGAGTGGGCCTTGACGCTTCCTTTGGGCAGCTAATATACTCGGTCTCCGCGCAATTAGGAATATTCATGGCCGTCAAAACCATCGAGTGGAAAAATAATCAAGTGATCATGCTCGATCAGCGCCTGCTGCCGCATCGCGAAGTCTATCGCGTGTGCCGCGACCACCACCAGGTCGCCGCCGCGATCCGCGATATGGTGATCCGCGGCGCGCCGGCGATCGGGGTCGCGGCCGCCATGGGTGTGGCCCTGGGTGCGCTCAAGACGCCGGCCAAGGCCTTTGACCGTTCCTTCGAGCGCATGCTCGTCACGTTGGGAAAAACTCGTCCAACCGCGGTCAATTTGTCCTGGGCGCTTCAGCGCATGCGCCAAGTCTATCTCGGGCATCGCAGTCAAGGGGTAGAAAACGTCAAGCAGGCACTTAAAGAAGAGGCGCAAAAGATTTACAAAGAAGACATAGCCGCCAATCGCCAGCTCGGCAGGCACGGCGTGCCGCTGTTGCGTCACGCCAAACAGATCATGACGCACTGCAACGCCGGCGCCCTCGCCACGGCGGGTTATGGCACGGCGCTGGGGGTGCTGCGGGCGCTCAAAGAAAGCGGCAGGGCGTTTGAAGTTTTTGTCAACGAAACACGGCCGTTCTTGCAAGGCGCTCGACTAACGGCGTGGGAACTCAAGAAGGAAAAAATACCAGCGACCTTGATCACCGATAATATGGCGGGTTATTTAATGCAAAGCGGCAAAGTGGATGCG
>CAMLCX010000318.1 GCA_946478635.1 uncultured Pseudomonadota bacterium | reverse complement strand
AGGGCCCGGCGCTCTTGCCGCCGCGCCGGCCGATAAAGCCATGCAGCAGTCCGTCGTACTTTTCCCACTGGGGAACTTTGATGTGGGTGATGTCCATAGCGATATCATTATGTGGAGTTCATCCGCTCGGCGCAAGATACCACGGTGAGTCTTAGCTTGATTCCCGCACAGAGCGAGACAATCACCGATCGGCTCATGAAGCTACAGCCAGTTACGGAATTCATCTGGAGCACACCCGCTACCGTTTTAATTTCCGCCTAGTTGCCTTGGCACTGCCAACCCTAATTGCCGATCCGGCATTACAGCTAGTCGTTACCGCCATTGGTAAAGACTTAAGAACGCAAGTGTTTTGCTGGCGAGGCGAGACAACCTTTCTGGTCCGCCGCTTGCTCTAAGATATAGAAACACAGCCAACGCTTAGCGAAGAAACATGTCCATGAGCAACAAAATTCATCGAGGCCTTTTGGAGTCAACGCGACCAACCGGCTGGTCATCCGGCACTGTAGAGTTGTCCTCACCGGTATCTGCCGGGCGTGTAAATCGAAACACCGGATGGTTTTTGCTGCTCGGCGCGCTCGCGAGCGCGATGTGGCTCACCCCCGGATCCCTCGGCGACGAATCCGGAGCGCTCCATGCCAGCAACGTAACAACGACGGCGCTGCAAGCACAGACCATGATTGTTGTGCTGGGTATTTTACAGCTCGCGACATTTCACCTACTGCGCGTGCTCGGGATCAATCCGTCCCGGCGAAACATGGCAGTGTGGCTCACCGCATCGGGGTCACTGCTCACCGCATTCGGGTACGTCTTCGACGTGCGTCTAATCGCGATCGGCGCGCTGATCACGTCGGCGGGATACATCGTTCTCATGACCAGTCTTTCCTTCCGGCACGGCGATCGTGAAACCACAGTCAGCCTCGCAATGATCTGCTTCGGCATGGTGCTGATCGCGGCGATGGCATTCTACGATTGGCAGGTAGCGCACATCCCGATTGTCGACCTTGGCGCGAACGATGGTTTCAGCTTGCGCACCCTGCGCCTCGCGCGCGTCGCCGCGGTCGTGCTGCCGGTTTTAAGTTTCTTATATGAAGGACTCTTGAGCCGCAGCGAACCCAACACTCGGATCGCGCGTTTTGGCATGCGCGCTATGCTTTGCGGCGTTGTCGGAATGGCCAGCATTCTTGCCGCCTCGGGACTCGTCTTCATCCATTTAAAAACGCTTTTGGTAATCCCATCGCTTGCTGTTTTCGCCGCTGTGACGTGCGGCCTGTGCCTGGCCCGCCGGCACGCAGCGCCGTTCGAAGCCTGGGGCTGGCTGCTGATCGCCATCAGCTTGGCCGGCGGTTTGTTGATGGGACTCTACGCCTTTGCCGAACCCTGGATAACGGTTCAATTCCCCGGTGAGTACAACGATTACGCCCGGCGGCTGATCCGGCTTGCCCATGTCGATTGCGTCGTGCTCGGACTCGTCGCGATTTTCATTTCACGCGAAATCGACCTGCCCACTCATCGCCGGCTTCACGGCTTCACTGAACCCTTGCTCGTCGCCGGCAGCATTCTGACGGTCGGAACACCCCTGCTGCTTGCGCTGGCTGACTTACCAATCGTGATTTTAAGCATCGGCCCGGCGTTCGTCATCGCCGCGATTCTGTTTTGCGTTGCGTCAAAATACCGCGCGCATCACGCGCGTTTCTCTGGAGGCAAGTTATGAAAATCGGCTTGATCGCCATTGCCGGCGTAAAACTGCAAACCCGCAAGTTCATCGACCTCGGCATCACGCTGCCGCAGTTTGTCAATCGCGGCCGCGTGATCGCGCAGTTGCCCAGTCTGGCCCTGCTCACGCTCGCCGGCGTCACGCCCGACGATGTGGAACTCGAGTATGTCGAAGTCGACGATGTCGTCGCCTATGCGGAAAATCCCAGGCTCGACTTCGATTTCGTCGCGCTGTCGACCTACACCGCCCGCGCCTTTGACGCCTATCGCGTTGCCGATTCTTACCGCGCGCGCGGCATACCGGTGGTTTTCGGCGGGCTGCACGCCACGGTGCTGCCTGAGGAAGTGGCCCGGCACGCGGACGCCGTTGTCGTCGGCGAAGGCGAAATCACCTGGCCCGAAGTGGTCGGCGATTTCCAGCGCGCGGGAAAGTCGGGTTTGAAGAAATTCTACCGGGAAGCGAAGCCCGGCCAGTTCAGTTTGCATAACGCGCCCATGCCGCGCTTCGATCTGCTGACGAACTCGTCGCAAACGACCCTCGACTTGCGCGCCACCGGTGAGATCCATCGCTTCGGCAATTACAATCGGATCACCGTTCAAACCACGCGTGGCTGCCCGTTGGATTGCGAATTCTGCGCCGCTTCGAAATTGTACGGGCCGCGCTATCGGATCAAGCCGGTCGAGCGCGTGCTTCAAGAGATCGACGCCATACGCTCGTCCTGGCGCCGCCCTTTCATCGAGTTCGCCGACGACAACACCTTTGTCAACAAACCCTGGGCAAAACAGTTGCTGCGCGAGCTCGCCGGGCGCGAAGTCCGCTACTTCACCGAATCCGACATTGGCTTGGCCGATGATGAAGAATTGCTCAATCTGCTCTATCCGAGCGGCTGCCGCCAAGTGCTGATCGGTTTCGAAAGCCCGCGCCGCTCCAGTCTTGTCGGCCTCGACCGGGCCAACTGGAAATCGCGCCAGCACAGCGGCTACCTCGAGGCCATCGAAAAAATCCAGAGCCGCGGCGTCAGCGTGTGCGGCTGCTTCATCGTCGGCTTGGATGCCGACACGCCCGCAGTGTTTGACGAGCTGCGTGAATTCATCGACCGTTCGCGCCTGCTCGAAGTGCAGGTGACCATCCTCACTCCTTTTCCCGGCACGCGGCTCTATCAGCGGCTTGCGGCGGAAGGAAGGCTGCTTTATCCGGGCGCTTGGGATCGTTGCACCCTGTTCGATATCAACTTCCGTCCCCGCGGCATGTCGGTGGACGAGCTTGAAGAGGGCGTGATGAAGCTCTGGCGCGACACCTGGAACGCGCAAAGCTTCACGCGCCGCAAGCGCGACTATCGGGCGCTGCTGCGGGCGCGCGCGGAGCGGCGGCGCGTCTACGATGAGGTTGAGGAATTCTATGCGATGCCGGCGGGAGCCTAGCGATGCGCCGAACCTACGATCCTAAGATTTCCTTCGCGCCCGGCTCACGAACACAATCGCCAAATTCATTTCGTCTCTCATTGGCTTATTGCAGAGCAACGACGGGGTATCCGCAAGTACGCGTTAAACGGCCGCACTCCGAATGATTCTAACTTAGAAGGGGGAATTTCGAATGATACAAGCAATGAAAAACTGGGCTTTGACGGGACTGCTGGCGCTGGCCATCCTCGCGCCGACTTCGGCCACCGCGATGACCTTCGAACAAATCGTCGTCTTCGGAACAAGTCTATCGGATTCCGGCAATGCCTTCGCCTTGACCGGCCAAGCGATCAAAAGACCTTACAGCGAGCTGGATGATTTCCTGATTCCTTCCGCGCCTTACGCCACCGGCGGCCATCACTTCAGCAACGGCGCAACCTGGGTGGAGCAGTTCGCGCGCCGGCTGGATCTCGCTCACAGCGTCGAACCGGCTTTTGGAGAATCCAAGACCGCGACGAACTATGCGGTGGGCGGCGCCCGCGCGCGGGCGGATGGGCTCAACCTCAATTTACCGGATCAAGTCGCGGTCTTTCTGAGCGACGTGGGCGCCGCCGCCCCAGCCGACGCGCTTTACGTCATCGACATGGGCGCCAACGATGTGCGAGACGCGCTGCTCGCGGGATCGCTAACCGAAGCGCAGGCCATTCTCGGCGACGCCCTGGGTTCCATTGGGACGCAAATGGGCAATTTATACGGCGCCGGGGCGCGCAAGTTTCTGGTTCTCAACGTGCCCAATCTTGGGGTCCTCCCGTCCATACAAATACTCGACAGCATTTTCCCCGGCGCGGCCGCGTTTGCCGGCATTCTCGCGGAAACATTCAATGCCAACCTCGAAAGCATCGTTGCTTTGGTGGAATCGCTGCCGGGTGTTCAAGTCGCGCGATTGAACGTGCATCAGCAGGTCACTGATCTGATCGCCAATCCGGGGAAGTTCGGTTTGACGGAAGTCGCGGAGGCTTGCATCACGCCGGAGATTCGCCCGTTTACGTGCAGGAAACCAGACCAGTTTTTGTTCTGGGATGGCGTTCATCCAACCAAAGCCGTGCACGCATTGTTTGCAAAAGAAGCAGCCGCGGTCCTGGCACGCGATCACTAACCCGAGAAAAAAACAGGTTGCGATTATGAAACCGGAATCGGCCGGCGATGCCGAAGAATACGACGCAACGTCACTCCAGCAGCAGACCCACACGGCTGACGGGAGCGAGACTCGTGACCAGCAGGAAATTAGCAACGACAACGCAAACAAAACCCAACAGGAGGGGAAAAAATGAAAAAAATTATTATCACTATCGCTGCATGCCTGACTTTGTTGCTTGGGTCCGTGCCAATCGCTCGGCCGGACTCGAGCGCATTTCTTCTTGTTCCCAGCGGCAGCACAAATAGCATCCTGCGCTACGACCACGCTGGAAGCTTTATCGACGCATTCATCCCTTTCGTCAACACTCAGCCGTTAAGAAATCCCAGAGCAGTTGTCTTAGGTGCGGACGGAAATATCTATGTCAGTTCCTCAGCGGCGGGAACCAGCGTGAATGGACGTACGGGCGTCCTGCGCTACGATGGAAGGACCGGTCAATTTATCGATATTTTCGCCGAGCATGCGAGCTTGGATCCCTTTGGTTTGGTATTTGGGCCGGACGGCCATCTCTACGTCGCCGGATTCAATTCGAATAATATCGTTCGCTTCAACGGAACTACCGGTGCATTCATCGACATTTTTGTTTCGTCGGCTTCGGCTCCGTGCCCGGATCGGTTGGTGTTTCCACGCGGTCTGGTTTTCGGTCCCGACGGCAACCTGTATGTCGCCAACCCCGGCTGCTTCAATGTCCTTCGATTCCATGGGAAAACGGGCGCGCCGATGGGGGTATTCGCCACCGCCGTCGATGCCAGGGGATTGACCTTCGGTTGGGACGGCAATCTCTATGTCGCCAGCTTCAATGACGACAGAGTGCTGCGCTTCAACGGCGCAACCGGAGAATTTTTGGATACATTTGTAATTTCCAACGGCGAGCTGGACGGCCCTGTCGGTCTGGCTTTCGATTATGATGGACGCCTTTACGCCGGCGGCTTCAATAACCACGCTGTTTTGCAATACGACGGCACGACAGGCGGATTCGAAAGCGAATTTGTGCCGCCTGGTGGCGGCGGGCTCAATTCGCCGAGACTATTCACATTCATCATTCCCGTCACGATTGATATCAAACCGGGAACCGAACCGAACATAGTTAATGCAAAGACCAAGGGCACGATTCCCGTGGCGATCCTCAGTTCGGTCACTTTCGACGCAACGACAATTGATGCGAGCAGCTTGCGTTTCGCCGGAGCAACGGTCAGTCGGACGCACAAAAAATTGCTCTGCCATCGGGATGATGTTGGCGGCGGTCCCAATGGTGCACCCGACGGATTGATCGATTTAGTCTGCCAATTCAAGACCTCCGAACTTAAGATTGCGCCGGGCACGGACCGTGCAGTGCTCGCAGGCGTGGCCAAGGGTGTTCCGATTCGTGGCGAGGACCAAATCGGGGCTCTGGGTTTTTGAAACAGCTGCACGCCCTAGGGTAGCGGCGGTCCCCGACGCCACCCTATCGGCGCGCCGTCAAGAATGGGACCTACCGCCTGGATGCCCGGCGTCAAATTTGCCTTGACACCCGCCTGGCCGGGGCCGATATTTGGCTGCCGAATAGAAAGGAACAACGCCTTAGCAATTAACGGCCGGCGGTTTTTTATCATTTGCCCGCTTCAGCAAGAGGTGAGACACCGATATGAGACTACCGCTCCTTAACCGCGGGGCCAAAAATTCCCATCGGATGGCCCGCACAGAGAAACTACGTCGGCGGGCGACCGCATTCGC
>CAMLCX010000317.1 GCA_946478635.1 uncultured Pseudomonadota bacterium | reverse complement strand
CGCCGTGGCCGAAAGGAAGCTTGCGAAATTTTTTCCTCCACTCGGCGCGTTCGGCGACGCGCTCGGTGCATTCGCGCAAGCCCGTGCTGCTGACGCGCAAACCGTTCACCGTGATACTGTTGGGCTCGACAAGTTGCTTAAGGCGCAACTCGATGGGATCCATGCCGAGCTTTTCGGCGATCTCATCGAGCTGGATCTCCAGCGCGAAGCGCGGCTGTGGCGTGCCGTGGCCGCGTTTGGGCCCGCAGGCCGGTTTATTGATAAAAACACGCACGCCCTCGAACTTATAAGCCGGCACTTCGTAAGTCACCGTCTGCAGCGCGCCGGTATAATAGACCGAGGCCAGGCCGTAGCTGCTGTAGCCGCCGCCGTCGAGATAGGTTTTGTACTGCATCGCCTGGATCGTGCCGTCGCTTTTCACGCCGGTCTTGGCGAACATCTTGACCGGATGTCTGCCGCGATGGACATAAAATGTTTCTTCCCGTGTGAGCGTGATTTTGACCGGCCTTCGAGTGATCATCGAGAGTTTGGCGGCGCAGATCTCGTGGGAAAAAGGATCGCTCTTGCCGCCGAAGCCGCCGCCCACCGGGGTGGCGATGACGCGGATGCGGCTCGCTGGGAGTTTGAGCACCTTGGCCAAGGTGCGATGGACATAATGCGGCGTCTGAGTCGACGACCACAACGTGAGCTTGTCATCGGGTCCGTAGAAGGCCACCGCGGCGTATTGTTCCATCGGCAAGTGAGTATTGCCCTGATAGAAAAAGGTGCCTTCTAAAACAAAATCCGACTTGGCAAAGCCGCCGTCGACGTCGGCGAATTCGAAGGAGACCGCCTTTTGAATATTGGCGTGACGGTTCCAGGTGTGAATGCGCTGGCTCTCCTCGGTCGAAGCAAGCGCGTCTTCGATGGTGAGAATCGGTTTCAGGACTTCGTACTCGACGTCAATGTACCCCAGTGCCTTTTCCGCTAAGCTCTCGCTCGCGGCAGCCACCGCCGCCACCGGATCGCCGGCGTAACGGACTTTGTCAATCGCCAACGCCTCTTCGTCTTCGGTCGAAGGCATGATGCCGAACTTTTGCGGCATTTCTTCGCCGGTGATTACAGCGAACACGCCGTCGAGCTTGAGCGCGCGAGCAGTGTTGATACCGAGAATCCGCGCATGCGGGTGAGGACTGCGCAGGAGTTTTGCGTAAATTGTGCGCGGCAGATTGAGATCATCGGCGAAAATCGTTTCGCCGGCGCATTTGGCCATTGCGTCGATCTTGCGAAGCGGCTTGCCGATCACCGACAGGATTTTCTTTTTCATAACATGTCTTATTGATCAGTCAGAGTGCGTACCTTCGTTCTCCGTGGCGTTGCGAATTAGCTTGAGTCACTCCGTTTGCAACCTGTGTTCTTCACCACGAAGCACACGAAGGACACGAAGTTCGGAAAATAATTATCTCGTATTCTTCTCTTGCCTTCGTGATCTTCGTGTCCTTCGTGGTGAACAAAGTCATTCCGCAATTTCCTTTGCGGCCAGTTCGACTGCTTGCAATATTTTCGTATAGCCGGTGCAGCGGCAGAGATTGCCCGATAGCGCCTGACGGATTTCGTCGCGGCTCGGCTGGGGATTTTCCGCCAACAACGCCATCGCGGTGAGGAGAATTCCCGGGATGCAGTAGCCGCATTGCGCGGCGCCCAGGTCCGCGAAGGCACTTTGCAACGGGTGCGGTTTGCCGTTTTGCATCATGCCCTCGACGGTAATGACCGCGGCATTCACCGCCTCGATGCCGAGCATCAAACAGGAGAGTACCGGCTTGTTATCGACGAGCACCGCGCAGGTGCCGCATTCGCCCAGCTCGCATCCATGCTTTGTTCCGGTGAGATTCATGTCTTCGCGCAATACTTCCAACAAGGTCTTGTTGATTTCGGTTGCGACCTCACGGATCTCGCCGTTGACGCGCAGGCGCAGGAGGAGTTTTCCCGGTCTTGTATTAGCGCGGAGTTTTTTGCCGTTCTTCATTCTTATTTCAACGATGTAACCGGGGTCGGGTGCAATGGCTGAATTGGGCGATAAGTCACCTCAGCTACTTTCCGGCAGGGACGAGATGAAGCACCTTCGCCTGCACTCCTTCCATGATCGCGTCTCGCACGAACGTGCTCGCATTCAAGATTTCAATCCCAATTAACTCGCCTTTCTCGTTCAACTCGGCGGTGATGTTGGGACTTAGCTCGACACTGCTGGCCTCTTCCTCCTCGGAAATCGCGAGGTGCAGAATGTCTTCTTGGTCGAAATACGATAGCTTCGGTTTTTTCATGGCCTAAATCTCCCTGTCCGTAGGCGAAACGCTATTTGTTGCCGGGCTGTAGTATGAATGGTGACTGGGGTCATCGATTCGCCTTCTTGTTCATAGGGTACGACCACCAATCGGTTGCCGTGTTGTCCGACAGCCACCATGCGTTGCGTGGCCGTATCAAAATAACGCTCTTCGGAAAATCGGACGATCTCTTCGATGATAGCAAGATCAAAGCCTCGCAGTCGAGCCCGGTATTTAAAATACTCGGTCCAGATAACCATTCGGTTCCCAACGGCGATTTACTGCTTGAAGAATCTTCTAGCCTTCAATTCAAATCTCGGCAAGGTTCCCGGCGCGACCAATTCGACCTCGGGGCGAAGGCCGATGCGCTCACGCATGCGTTGAGCGATTTGATCGCGCAGCGCAGCGCTGGATCTGTCGCCGGAACCCGGCTCGACAACGAGCTTGATTTCGCGCAATGCGTCGCGGTCAAAAATTTCCACGCGAAACTCCTCGATCTCGGAGAACTCACGCAAAACGTTTTCAACCGCACTGGGAAACACGTTCACGCCTCGGACCACGACCATATCATCCACCCGTCCCAGCACGCCACCTTTCAATAGCAAAAAGGGTCTGCCGCACGGACAGGGTTCGGTGCTCGGTTGCACCAGATCGCCGGTGCGATAACGGATGACGGGGCTGCCGACTCTGCCAAGATTCGTGAGTACGAGTTCGCCTTCTTGGTCTTCCTTGTTTCCCGCGCCACTGACCGGATCGATGACTTCGGCGATGAACTCATCCTCGTTGACGTGAATGGCGCCGGGTTGGGATTGACACTCGAATCCGAAGGCTCCCACTTCCGTGGCGCCGGCATGGTCGTAACACTTCGCGCCCCAGGATTGTTCGATAAGTTTTTTGGTGCTGGGAATGCTCGCGCCCGGCTCGCCGGCGTGGATGGTGATTTTTATCGCGGAGTCCTTGGCGAGATCCATGCCGGTTTTTCTCGCCTCGGACGCCATGTGCAGCGCATAGGTTGGCGTACAAACCAGCACGGTCGCGCCGCAATCGACAATCGATTTCAGCCTCTGGGCGGTGGATTGCGCGCCGCCGGAAATGGCCAGCGCTCCGACGCTTCGCGCTCCTTCCCATCCCGCCCAAAAGCCGATGAAGGGTCCGAACGAAAACGCAAAGAAAATGCGATCACCGGCGCGGACGCCGGCAGCGTCAAAGACAGCTTTCCAACACTCGGCCCACCAATTCCACGACTCTTCGGTGTCGAGCCAATACATCGGCTGACCTGTTGTGCCGGAGGTTTGGTGAATGCGAACGTAGCGATCCAAAGGAAATGTTCGATCGCTGCCGAACGGCGGATGCTCTTGCTGATCTTCGACCAGTTCGCTCTTGGTGGTGAACGGAATGTTTCGCAACGCCTCGAGCGAATCGATTTTTTGAATGTCGGCGAGCGCAAATTTACGCCGGTAAAATTCGTTGGCCGGCAGCATCGTCTCCAGCATCCGGCGTAAACGTCCGACTTGCTGCGCCGCGATCGCTTTGCGACTGCTTGTAGGTAATATCAAAACTTTCGTTCCGCCATTGGCAAGCTTTAATCTCTGTGGATCGATTTCGCGTAGCTTGCTGCGTAAACTAAATTGCCTGTTCGAAGTCCGTCATTCCCGCATGCTTTAAGCGGGAATCGAGGCTGGTTCGGAACTGGCCCCCCGATAAAAACATTCGGGGGTGACGCCTTTAAGACAAATCTCATCGCCGAGTTCTGATACCCCGCAGCTTGCGGCGGGGTTATTCATTGAGAAATCGCTCGTTTAACGGAATCTATTCTGCAGACGCAATAACTGCAAGCTAGATTCGCCACGGATTTTTCCGCGAAAGCGTTCGCCTCGGAAGAGAAGTTTTTCCTGCTTGACGCTTCCAACCACCTGACATAAAAGTCAGCGAGCCCCATCTCGGTCTTTTTTATGGCTTCCACGACAAAGAAAGGTTCCCGGAAAACTAAAGCGAAGCCGCGTCCGGTGGCGAAAAAGTCTCGGCCGAAACAAGCGGGAAATATTCAGTCGTTGCAGCGCGAGCGCGACGAGTTACTCGAACGGGAGGCGGCCACGAGCGAGATCCTCCGGATGATCGCCAGCTCACCAGCTGACCTTCAGACTGTGCTCGATGCGATTGCCGAGCGAGCGGCGAAGCTCTGTGACGCAGCGGACGCGGCAGTGTACCGCGTCGATGGCGATATTTTTAGGGGCGCCGCCCATTTTGGACCGATCCCCCTATCACATGCGGCGGACGAGGCCCGCGTTATCGGTCGTGGCACGCCCCCGGGTCGAGCGATTGTCGACCGACGGACGATCCATGTCCACGACCTTCGAGCAGCCGAAGCTGAATTTCCAGGTGCCAAGACCCGTGGAATTGCAGCTGGTCTTCGTACGGTGCTTGACACGCCATTGCTACGTGAAGGTGTGGCCATCGGCGCTATTCATATTCGCAGACGAGAGGTTCGTCCTTTCTCGGATAGGCAAATCAAGCTGCTCGAAACCTTCGCCGATCAGGCCGTGATCGCCATCGAGAACGCGCGGCTCATTCACGAGCAACAGGCGCGGAACCGGGACCTCACCGAAGCGCTGGAGCAGCAGACGGCCACAAGCGACGTGCTCAAGGTGATCAGCAGCTCAGCGTTCAATCTGCAGCCGGTTTTCGCGGCGATCGTCCGGAGCGCGGCGCAGCTGTGCGAGGCGACGTTCGCCGTTATGCACCAGTTCGATGGCCAACTCGTCACGTTTGAGGCTCACCACGGCCTGACAGAGCTGGAGGTCGAAGCAGCGCGCGACAGGTTCCCGCGTGCGATAGACCGAGAGATGGCAGTGGGTCGCGCGATCCTGGATCGACGGATCATTCACATCCACGACATCCGGGTAGATCCGGACTACCACTGGCTAGCACATGGCGAGCAGATGGAATTCCGGCGAACTGTGCTGGCGGTGCCGCTGCTACGAGACGGTGAGCCCGTTGGCGCGATGGGACTGTGGCGGCGCGAAGTCCAGCCGTTCTCCGAGAAGCAGATTAAACTCATTGAGACGTTCGCCGATCAGGCCGTGATCGCGATCGAGAACGTCCGGCTGTTCAAGGAAATCCAGGAGCGGAATGCAGAATTGCGCGAGGCGCTGGAGCATCAGACAGCGACGGCCGAGGTGCTCGGCATCATCAGCCGCTCGCCGACCGATGTGCAGCCGGTGCTCGACGCCATCGTCGAGAGCGCGGCCCGAGTTTGTGGGATCGATGACGTGCTGCTGCGTCTCCAGCACGGAAACATGCTAAGGGTGAGTGCTCATTATGGTCCCATACCCATTGGCCGCGTCGAGGTCAGCATTGATGAGCCACATTTTCGCTGGTTGCGCGAGCATGGCACGCTCCACATTCCCGACACCCGCGCGCTGAACGATTTCCCACTGTTGGGCGCCGCCGTCGGCTGGCGCACCTGGTTGGTTGTTCCACTGCGTCAACAGGGAGAATTCATAGGATCGTTGGGCGCCCGGCGCATTGAGGTGCGCTCCTTCACCCCGGCGCAGATCAAGCTCCTCGAAACCTTCGCCGATCAAGCGGTGATCGCCATTGAGAACGTGCGGTTGTTCAAGGAATTGCAGGAACGCAACCGTGACCTCACCGAAGCGTTGGAGCAGCAGACGGCGACGAGTGAGATTCTTCGCGTGATCGCCAGCTCGCCCACGGATATCCAGCCAGTTCTAGACGTTGTCGCAGAGAACGCCGCGC
>CAMLCX010000316.1 GCA_946478635.1 uncultured Pseudomonadota bacterium | reverse complement strand
GGCGTGGCGCTGCACAACCCCAAGACTCCCAACGCCATCGCCGAGCCGGTGATCTCGTACGTGATCCAGTAAAGCGCGACTTCCTCAACGAATTGGCCCACGGAGCCGAGCATATCCGTGCACCAAAATAACGCGTAGTCACGGTAGCGTAGCGAGTGAAAAATGCGAATGGTTAATATCTCCTTATGGCCAGATGTTTTTCACCATGAAGGGCCTAACGCGGCAGAGCCGCAACCAAAGTTCGGAATATCTCCCGCAAAGACGCCAAGACCGCAAAGGTCGGAAAAAACGGGTGAAAATCATTTCGTAAGAAGCTTTATCTTTCCCCTCCGAACTTGGCGACTTTGCGCCTTAGCGGGAGCAATTCCGACTCCGAGTGCTTTCAGCTTCCAGATCATTTTGCGCAGGCCGCCAAATTTTGAGCTACAGTAATACGGAGGGCACGAAGTTTCGGAAGTTTAAAGTTTTTACTTTTGCGCTCTTTGTGCCTTCCTGGTGAATAGTCTCGTTCCGACCTTTGCGTCTTTTGCGTTTTTTGCGGCTAATCCTGCGCTTCCTAATCTTCTTCCTTAAACGAATGGAACGGATTGAACGATTGGAACGACTGGAACTATCTTTTGTCTTAACGGAACGGTTTCTGTTTATAGCCTTTCCGCGCGACATAGGGAAGTAATTGGCGGCCGTTACCTTTGGTTGACAGCGAAGGAGATTCAGAATAGTTCGTTGTCATCAATTCCGCTGAAGGAGAAAAGTTTGTGGCCTACGACGATAGCAGCGTGAAGCCGATGAGCGCGAGCTTGATGCGCGCGCGCATCGCAACGAAAATTCTAGCCGGGCTTTACGAAGATGTGCCGACGATGTTGACCAGCGCAATTCGATTGATGGTCGATTTGCCTGGCGGCAAGAAGGGACGTAAGGGACCGCCGTATCCGTTTACTATCGGGGTCAGCCCGGCGTGGTGCAGCGGTTTGAACGGTGCCAAGCTGGTGGCGAGCGGCAAGCTCGATCTGGTCTGGCTCAATCCCTCGGTCATTCCGTCCATGGCCGTGCGCGGCGTCGGGCCGTTTCAGAAAAAAAGCCCGCTGCGGGCGCTCGCGGTTTTTCCTTCGTGGGATCGCCTGGTGATCGCCGTATCGCCGCGCTTGGGTGTCGCTTCAATGGAAGAGTTGATCGCCAAGAAACCAAAGATGAGAGTGTCCATCGCGGTCAACGACTGCGTCGATTTCGCCATCAAATTTCTGCTCAAAGCGCACGGCATTTCACAAAAAACGTTCATCAAGTGGGGCGGCAAGGTCGACGAAGTCGTGCGCCCGAGCAATCCGCACCGGCGTGAAGGGATTATTTCCGGCAAACTCGACATGGTGATCGACGAAGGCATGGATTCCTGGGGTGATGTGGCCGTGCAGCACGGCATGAAATTTTTGTCCTATTCCGAGCCGGTGCTGCAGAAGTTAGAAAAGTACGGATTCCAAAGGGCGCGCCTGGATCACGGCCGCATCGACGGGATCAACGATCCGACGACTGTCGTCGATTTCAGCGGTTGGCCGCTGGTCGTGCAGAAGAACTTCCCCGACGATCTGGCTTACCACATCGCCGCTGTACTGGAAAAAATCCGCGAAGAGATTCCCTACGACGCCGCTGAGACGCCGTCGATGAAACAACTGTGCACGAACACGGAAGCGGGCCCGCTGGATTTTCCGCTGCACCCGGGTGCGGAGAGATATTACAAGGAGAAGGGATACTTGTAGGAGACTGGCTACTTTTTCGATTCTGCTGAAAGACCCACCGTTCATCCTTCGAGAGCCTCAGGACGAACGGTGGAGCTGTGGGAATCATAGCCGAATTTCCGTTCATGCTGAGCCTAGTCGAAGCATTCCTTGGGTTTTTCAGCAGAATCTTTTTCGTCATTGGAAAAAGTTGCTAGTCCCTTTATTCCGTCACCTCGCGGTTCAGCCTTTGCCGCAGTCAACTTAACGCGGCCGCACCAACTGGAAGCCGCCTCCCCCTTTTTTAAATTTGTCTAATATTAGACAGAAGACTTTCCCGGGCTGCGGTATTCTCCAAAGAATTCAAACGCGAGGACGCGGAGGGAGGCTCTATCGGCATTGATAGGGCGCGCCTGATCGTGGGTCTGTCAACTTGGATGCTGTCTCTGAAAGGGTAGACCCATCGCCACCGGATGGAGAAACTGATGGGAACGACATACCGAAAAAAACGTCGACATCTTCGGCGAACAACTCGTGCCGTGAGACAAAATGGTGCGGCAATTGCGCATCCGCTTACGCTGATGTTGCGCGGAGGCGATGCAGAAACCGAAAGGTTGAAACACATGGCACGGGCGGGTGAAAGCGCCGCTCTATCAGGAGCAACGGCCGCCGTTCTGGTCCATGAGGTCGCGAACCCGCTTGGCGGAATCTCTATTACCCTTGAGTATGTAAAGAAGGTTCTCGAACGAGGGGACCTCGATATCTTTCCGTTGATCGCCACCCTTGAAGACACCATGCTGGAAATTGATCGACTACGTTCTTTGCTCAAGGAGTTCCGTGGTATTGGCTGGCCACCAAACATGGATTTCCAAGAAATCGACCTGGAGAAAATCACAAAAGAGGTTTTGTCTTGCCAGTACGCCGCCTACAGGAAGCTGGGAATTAACGTCAAAGTCGAATTCGACAATCCCTTGCCCCCCGTAATGGCACATGCAGACAAGATCAAGCAGGTTGTCCTCAATCTTTGTAAGAACGCAGTGGACGCCATGCCGGATGGAGGGTTCTTAACCGTGAAGGGTTCCCGTTTTGCGCCGATGGTGATTTTAGAAATAAGCGATACCGGTGCCGGGATTCCCGAGGGGCTGGATGTTTTCGAATTATTTAGAACCACGGCGCGTGACGGCAGCGGGATAGGGTTGCCTCTCGCTCGACAGATTGTTTCAGCGCATCGCGGCACGATCAATTATACAAGTGTGCCGGGACCGAACCCGCGGACGACGTTTAAAATTTCGTTGCCGGCAGCAGGTTAGGAATAGGAAAGGGAACCGACAGCTTATTCAACACATGAAAAGGAAAGGGGGACAGGCAACTTTTTTAAAACACAAAAAAAGCAGCCAGTCCCCAGTCAGAATCACGCCTTTTTCTGCATTGCCGCCAGCACTCGCTTCGGTGTGAACGGTCCTTCGCGCAGCCTTACGCCAACGGCGTCGAAGATGGCGTTGGCGATCGCGGCAGCCGGCGGGATTGTGGCTCCTTTTTGTAGATAATCATTACCAACTTCACGGCACTTCAGCGGTGGCATGCTGGCGCCGCTGAAATATTATTCAATCGCCTATTTCGCGCTGTTGAGCTGGCGGACGAAGCGATCGTCGAAGAATTGCGCCGGCACGGCCTTCTTCGCTTCCGGAAGTGTTTCCGATAGAAAGTTCAAAATGCCTTGAACCCCAGGCTCGGAGATCATCAGCTCGCGCTTGAAACCTGCCTTGCGATAAAATTCATAGGTGCGGTCGATGATGTCGGGATCGGTTTCTTTGGTGTATTTGGCGATGACCTTCATCGTGAAGGGTTTATCGCTGTAGTAACGATCGATGCCGGCGCGTACCGCTCGCAGCAGCGGCACCAGGCGCCCGGCTAATTCGTCCATGCGGCCGCGCCTCATAACAACGCCGACATTCTGATAGGGCTGATCCAAGGTCGTCGCCATCGAGTGAAATCCGGAGCGGTCGAGCTGGAAACTCACCGGAGGAGCGGCTGAACCGGCGACAATCTGGTTGGTTAGCAGCGCCGCAGTGATCTGCGCGCTACCGCCCAATATGCGCAGCTGAACGTCTCTCGCAGTGAGTCCCAGTTTACGCAGCGCGACCAATGTACCGTACGCCACCGGACTGCCCGGGCGCTCGGTGCCGACGATTTTTCCTTTCAATTGTTCGGCGCTCTTGATCTCGGGCCTGGCGTACAAATCCCAGATCATGGTGTTGAGCATGCCCGCGACGAACACTACATCGAAGCCGCGTAGCGATGCGTTGATCAACGGCACGGCGGAGATTTGAATGAGGTCCACTTCATTGGCGATCAGCGCCGGCAGCGCAAGAGTTGAGGACATGGAAATCATTTCGACATCTAGACCCTCTTTGGCAAAGCCGCCGGTTTCCTTCGCCATCCACATCGACGCCATCGTGCCAGACGTGAACAGGTACGCGATCCGAAGCGGCCGTGACGCGGCCGCGTAGGATTCAGGCGATGTCGCAACTGAAAGCATCCAGGCGCAGAGGATCGATGCCAGACATAGCGGAAAATTATTATTGTACTTCATTGCAGCGCTTCGTGGATCGATACGGAAATGCCGATTCGTAACGGACCACCAGCTAACCCGGCATTTTCACCCTGCGCAAGCCTCTATCACGACACTGCGCTGGGTCGCAACGAGGAAGACTTGGTCTGATCTTTAAAATCAACTTGTGTAAAAACGACACGGGCACAATTGTTAAAGTGCCTCCTATTTATTTCCTTCCACAGTTCCAATGCTCAGCCGGTTGTGCACGGTCGCGCGAGGGCGGTATATACGCGGCTGAGAAAATGGCGCTTTTAAAAGGTCGATCATGCGCTCAAATATGTCCTCGCTCTTGTACTGGACGTTACGTGATCGGTCAGGCCGGCAATCAGATATGCATGGGCCGTGGAGCGGATCCAATAGCTTCGACATATACTTCCAGCAATCGTCGACCTATGGATTCGGCAAGCCGACGACGAGTCCGGGGCCGATCTCGGTACAGTGCTGGCGCGGATTCTCGGCCTCGTCCGGCGAACCAGGGCGGCACCAACTATGCCACGGGCGGCGCGCACAACCACGATACCAATTTTTCCGGCTCGGGATTGTTCCCTAATGCCGTGCCGACAGAGACACAAATCGATAATTATGTCACCACCCACAGCCAACCGGCAATGCCCTCTATGTAATCGCGTCGGGCGACAACGACGTGAATTTCGCGGTGGGCAATCCCAACTTTTACTTTGGCGATCCGGCGATTATCGGCACGGCTGCGGTGGAAGCGAACCAGCAAGCCTACGTCATCGGCGCCGCCAATACGCTAGCAAGCAAGATCGCGAGCGTGCAGGCTAACAACAACATCGACTATGTTATCGTGACGAAGCTCTCCGAGTCGTTCGGCACGCCGGCGCTGAAGCAGCAATTGCGCGCGGATTATAACGCGGCGATCAAGGGGCAGCTCGATTCGCTGAACGTGCAGTACGCGTGGGCGGATCTCAACTCGGGAGGAAGAATGGGGACAGGCAGCTTTTTCACACAAAAAAGTGGCCGGTCCCCGATCGAGTTTATGTCTTTTTCAAACCAGCCAGCACTCGTTCCGGCGTGAACGGCGCTTCGCGCAGACGCGCGCCAACGGCGTCGAAGATCGCGTTGGCGATGGCCGCGGCGATTGGCGCGCTGGACGGTTCACCGCCGCCGAGGGCGGGCATCTCCGGGCGGTTGATCAAGACGATGTCGATTTCGGGAATGTCGGGAAATCTAAGGATCGGGTACGTGCTCCAATCGAGAGTCTTGATGCCCGTGGAATCAAACTTGACTTCTTCCATGAGCGAGCGGCTGACGCCCTGAATAATATTTCCCTCGATCTGATTTTTCAGTCCGTCCGGATTGATGATCAGCCCGCAGTCATGAGAAAGGACAAAACGTTTGACCGTCACTTTGCCGGTTGTCTTATCGACTTCCACTTCGGCGACAGCGCCGCAAATCGTCTCGGCGCGATTCGAAATCGCCACCCCGCGTCCCGTCGTTTTTGCTCCGCTCGATGGCGCAGCGGGGGAGGGTCGTTCCTGCCAGTTGGCTTGCTTTGCCACCGCGGTCAGCGCGTCGATGCCACGTTTGTTGCTGCCGAGATAGCGCACGCGGAACTGAACCGGGTCGACGCGCTGGTCCGCTGCGATTTCGTCGATGAATGATTCGCTGGCGAAGCACCGAGCGATGTCGCCCGGCGCGCGCAGATAACCCGTGCGAAGCGGCGTCTCGTCGGCTTGCACCCACGGGATCAGCGGCGCGACGCATTTTTGGTTTTCGAAC
>CAMLCX010000315.1 GCA_946478635.1 uncultured Pseudomonadota bacterium | reverse complement strand
GTCGAATCCCACGGCAGGCCGATGATGTATCCCGTGTGGACCAAAATTCCGGCATCGTGCCATTCTTTGATGATGCTGCGATACTCCTCGACCTTGTTTTGCTTTTTGCCTTCGGCCTCGAGATTTTGCGGATTGACGCTTTCCATGCCGATGAACACTTGCGTGCAACCGGCGCGGGCCGCCAGCGGGACAAAGTCCTTGGGTTTCTTGGCCAAATCCACCTGCATCATGAACGACACATCGAGGCCCTCGTCGCGCAGCTTGATGATTTCCTCGAAGGTCTCGCGCCAGAGTTTCTTGCGGGCGAAGTTGTCGTCGGTAAAAAAATAGAACGATAGGCCGTGATCGAGATAATTCCGGCGCATCATCGCAGCGATACTTTCCGGGCTGCGCTCGCGCATTTTGCGGCCCTGCACGTTGATAATCGTGCAGAACGTGCAGGCGAAGGGACACCCCCGCGAGGTGTCGGCCGTAGCGAAACTCGGGTAGGCAAAGTGCTTCATTGTTTTCGCGCTGGTTCGCGGCAGCGGCGCATCTTCGATGTCGACGAGATTTTGCAGGTCCTGGGCGAAGCTATAAAGCGGTTTAAGCCGGCCGTGCAGATAATCCGCCAGGATGCCTTCCCATTTTCCTTCGACTTCGCCCGAAACGATGCAAATTTTCTCGCGGTAAAGCTCCTGGATATCAGGCTCCTGATCGCTCAGCATGTTGATCGTGCCGCTGGTGTGAAAACCGCCCATGATTACGGTGATACCCGCGCGCCGGAACGTCTTTGCCATATCCATTGCGCGAGGAAACTGGTTGGTCTGTACCCCGACGAGGCAGACCAAAAGGTTGGTGCCTGCCTCTTTGCTCCAGCGAACGATTTTCGCGAGCGGCACCTTTTCCGCGGTTTCATCAAAGGTCGTGACTTGGATGGGCAAGGCGCCAAAAACCTGGCGCGCCTTGATGTCCTCGGTGAGACCGTGCAGCACGTTGAGGGTATTGCTCGGCAGCACACCCTTCCAAAAACGAATGACGTAACCGTCATCATCGTACTTGGAGGGCTTGATCAAAACGACATGAAACTTCCTAATGTGCTCCAGCATCATTTCCGTCGCCTTTCGCTCGCAGTGCTTGTAACTTAGCGCGGCATTCTTTATAGATAGCCGAAGACAGTCGAATCTCGGTAACTCTAACAACCGCCTTCCCCCATGTCAAGGTAGTTTTCTAGATAAATAGCGATTCTGTCAGCAGAATTTTCAGTTTCGATGATTCAGCTTTTTCACGTCTCGAAAACCTATCCGCCAGGCCGCAGGGCATTGACCGACATCAACTTAGAAATCTCCAGCGGCGAGCTCGTCTTGATCGTCGGCGCCAGCGGTGCCGGGAAATCAACTCTACTCAAGCTGCTCTTTCGCGAGGAGGAGCCGAGCGAGGGCCAGATTCTGGTGGAAGGCAAACATATCGCGCGGCTCAATCGCCACGGCGTTGCCCGGCTGCGCAGATCGATCGGCCTGGTATTTCAAGAATGCAAGCTGCTCGCCGGTTTGACAGCGTTGCAAAACGTCTCCTTGGCTGCCGAGGTTGTCGGGGTTTCGAGAAGGGAGAGCCGCATCAAGGCTTATCAGCTGCTCCGCGAACTCGGCTTGAAAGATCGCCACGATGCCAAGCCTTTGACGCTCTCGGCGGGGGAGCAGCAGCGCGTCGCGATCGCGCGCGCATTGATCAACGACCCCCTACTGGTTCTCGCCGATGAGCCGACCGGCAATCTCGATGCTGAAGCGGCCGATGAGACCATGCGCTTGCTGCTCCGTATGCGTGAGCGCGGTGCTACGGTCATGATTGCCACCCACGATTTGGCAATCGTCGATCGATGCGAAGCGCGCGTGATATCCCTACAGGGCGGCGTGCTCGCGAAGGACGCTCCCCTGGGGTTGGCGAGGGGCCACTTTCGGTGAAATTAACTTTGATCGGTTTTGTTTGCCGCCGCGTGGGCGGGAGCCTGCGGCAATCGTTCTGGACGCACGTGCTGACCGCGGGGACGGTGTCCATGACGCTTTTTGTCTTCGGCGGGTTCATGCTTTTGGAAACCAACCTGCAGAAGCTGCTGAAAGGTTGGGGCGATCAAATCCAGATCACGGCTTACTTGAACAGCGGCTTAACCGCGGCGGAAGTTAGCGATACCGTCAAGCGTGTCCAGTCGTTGCCGGAGGTCGAGCGCGTACGCCATACTAGCCAGGAGCAGGCATGGCGTGATTTTCAGACTGCTCTGGGTTCTCAGTCGACCTTGTTGGAGGGCTTGCCGCGCGAAGTGTTGCCGGCCTCCATCGAAATATCTCTCAGACCGGAGCATCGCGATGCTCCGGCGATCGACCACGTGGCGCAACGCCTCAAGCAAGAAACGCAAATTTCCAGCGTCGAATATCCACAGGAGTGGATCGAACGATTGGGCCTATTGGTGCTCGTCGTCGAATGGGTCAAGTGGCTTTTTGGCGGCGTCCTCTTTCTCGCTACCTTTTTTATCGTCGGCAGCACGGTCAAGCTGGCGATCCTGGCGCGCCGCGAGGAGGTCGAGATCATGCAGCTGGTCGGCGCTTCGGAGGAACTGATTCAGGCCCCCTTCGTGATCGAGGGCATGATTCAAGGATTGGCCGGGGCAACGATCGCCATCGCGCTGATCGCGGTTGCCTATGCGCTTCTCCAGCGCGAAATCGCGCCGGTTGCCGGTCTATTATCGCCGGTTGGCGAGCTCGAATTTTTGCAGGTGTATCATGTCGGCATGCTGCTCGCGATCGGGTTGTTCTTGGGCGCTACGGGCAGTTTAATTTCTCTCAGAAGGTTTATTAGAACGTGGCACGTCTCAAGCGCTCGCGCCTAAGCTTAGTTTTTTTTCTCGCGATATTGCCGGCTTTGTTCGGCGCGGCGGCCAATCGTGACCTGGAGAACATCAAGAAAAATATTGAAACTCAGAAAACGGATCTGAACCGGCTCCAGGACAAGGAAACCTCGGTGATCGACTCGCTCGGCAAAATTCAAAACGAGTTGGAAAAGCGCGGAAAGGAAATCAAGCTGGCCACGGCCAGGCTGGCCGTGATCGGCGATGAGCTGCGGATGAAACGCGCGCAGGCGGAGCGCTTGGCCGGTTCCACTGTCCAGCGGCGCGAAATGTTGCAGAAGCGCGCGGCGGCTTTGTATCGTTGGCAGCGGGCGGGTGGCGGCCTGATCATTTTGAACGGCGATCTGTCTTTGAACCGCGTCCTGCAGCGGCAGCACTATCTCGCAGCGGCGCTTTCCTATGACCGGGAACTTTTGGCGACGCTCGCCGAGGAAAGTCATCGACAAACCGTCCTGCAGGAAGAGCTGGCCCAGAAACGGGCGGAACTGGCCGAGCAGAAACAAGCACTGGCCAATGCCAACCAGGCGATTCGCCAAGAGGCGCAAAAAAGGCAAATGCTTTTGACCAGTTTGCGGCGGGAAAAATCCACTCGCCTGCGGGCGCTGAAAGAAATGGAAGCTGCTGCCCGGCGCCTGGAGAAAATGATGGAAGAAATCGCGCGGCGTGCCTTGGTCAAGCCCAAAGAATTGCCCGCCCTCCCCTCGCCGGGCAGCGGCCTTGAAGCGTTGCGCGGGCGCTTGGAGTGGCCGGTTCGGGGACAGGTCACCGCGCCGTTCGGAAAATTCAAGCATCCGGAATTCAATGCCGAGGTGGTGCGCAAGGGCATCGACATCGAAGCGCCTGTGGGAGAAGAAATAAAGGCGGTGGAGAAGGGGCGGGTCGTCTACGCCGAACGCTTTTCCGGCTATGGTAAAATGATCATTGTTGACCATGGCGAGCGTTACTTTACAATCTACGGCCATCTCTCGGAAATTCTTAAAAAAACAGGCGATGGAGTAAATCGTGGGGAGGCCCTGGGCCGGGTCGGTGATAGCGATTCATTGGCGGGATCCAAGCTCTACTTTGAAATCCGCAAGGACGGCCACTCGCTTGATCCCGAGCCGTGGTTTCGAAAGCGTTAGATATTTGTTTTCTATTGAGTTACACTTCCACTCGTCAATCATTTGAAAATTTCGAGGAGATTCCCAATGCGCATGGTGCAAAAACATGGAACACCGTTTCTGCTGCTGATTGCCGGTATCGCTCTAGGATTTTTCCTTTCGGCGCACTGGGTGCCCAACGTCTCGGCGGTCGGCCGGCAAGATTACGAAAGCTTGGAGGCGTTCAGCAATATTTTGTCCATCGTAAGAAAAAATTATGTCGAGGACGTGGATACCAAAAACCTGGTCAACGGCGCGATCAACGGCATGCTCAATTCACTCGATCCGCACAGCGCCTATTTGACTCCCGATCTGTATAAGGAGCTGCAGAGTGATACTCAGGGCCGGTTTGGCGGTTTGGGAATCGAGATCACCGTGAAAGGCGGGATATTGACCGTCGTGTCGCCGATCGAGGACACGCCCGCGGCCAAAGCGGGAATCAAGCCGGGCGACCAGATTTTTAAAATTGAAGATGATTTTACCAAGGACATGTCCTTGGTCGACGCGGTAAAAAAAATGCGCGGCCTCAAGGGCACAAAGATCAACTTGACGATCAAGCGTGAAGGCGTCGCCGATCTCATGGACTTTTCGCTGGTGCGCGACGTTATCCGCGTGCAGAGCGTTCGCAGCCGCAGCCTTGAGCCCGGTTACGGTTATGTTCGTCTAGCGCAATTTCAGGAGCGGAGCGACCGCGACCTGCAACGGGCCCTGGAAAAACTCGCCGCTGAAAAGGGCGGGATCAAGGGATTGGTGCTCGACCTGCGCAACAATCCCGGCGGCCTTCTAACGCAGGCCGTGCGCATCTCTGATTTATTTCTGGAATCCGGCCTGATCGTTTACACCGAAGGCCGCATCGAGGCGCAGAAGCAGAAGTATTTCGCGCAAAAGGAAGGCACATGGATGGACTTCCCCATCGTCGTGTTGGTGAATGGCGGCAGCGCCAGCGCGTCGGAGATCGTCGCCGGCGCGTTGCAAGACCACAAACGGGCGGTGGTTTTGGGAACCAAGACCTTCGGCAAGGGCTCGGTGCAAACGATTTTACCTTTGGACGATAGCTCGGCGCTGCGATTGACCACGGCGCGCTATTTCACGCCCGCCGGACGGTCGATTCAAGCGACAGGAATCGTGCCTGATATCGTGCTGGACAATGCGCCGCCGGACGGCAAGATCGAACCATCCAAACGCCCGAGCTTGAGGGAAGAAAATCTGCCGGGCCATTTGAACAACCCGCAGCCGGCGCCAAACTCGCAGCAGGAGCAGATTGACAAAGATCAGGAGAAACAAATCCCGTCATCCGGCCCTACCGGCGACGAAACCATCGACAAGGATGCGCAGCTCAAAAGGGCGCTGGATTTGTTGAAAAGCTGGGATGTTTTTAAGCAAGTTGTCCAGAAAAAAGCGGCCTAGCGATCGCGTGGCCGGTTTTCCTCATTAGCTCTGAAATTAGCCCTCCCCGTGGAGGGCTAATTTTTTTGTACGGGAGTCCATAGCAGAATGGTCCGAGCGGTAAAGCAAGATTCCGAACTGCCGCTATTCAGCCCGCCAAGCCGTAAGTTCATTACCATCAGCGAGCTGAACGATCTCATCAAGGCGACGCTCGAAACTCGTTTGGATGCTTTGTGGGTGCAGGGAGAGATTTCCAATTTCCGCGTGCCCCCATCCGGGCATTTCTATTTCACCCTGAAGGACGAGCAGAGTCAGATCTCTGCGGTGATGTTTCGCCGCCAGGGAACGCGTCTGCGCTTCGTGCCGGAAAACGGCATGGCCGTGTTGTGTTACGGCCGCGTGAGCCTGTATTCGGTTCGCGGCGACCTGCAGCTCTACGTCGAAGATCTGGAGCCGCAGGGGCAGGGGACGCTCTCCGTCGCTTTCGAGCAGCTCAAGACTAAGCTAGCCGCCGAAGGTTTATTCGCCGCCGAGCGCAAGCGGGCGCTGCCGTTTTTGCCACGGTCTATCGGCATCGTGACCTCGGACCGCGGCGCCGCGCTACACGATATGCTGCGCATTCTCCGCGATCGATTTGCCGATCGCTGAGGGCGACATCGAGCGCGACACCGTGCTGCA
>CAMLCX010000314.1 GCA_946478635.1 uncultured Pseudomonadota bacterium | reverse complement strand
ATCCCCCTTTTCCAAAGGGGGAATAGATAACCACAGCCTTCTGCTCCCTCACCCCGTGTCCGGCCAAAAAGATGTGTCGGACGATCAGTGTTCCAAAGAGGGGTTGAAACTCCGCGGAGCCGTTTCCGCCTTGGAAAAGGGGGATTTGAGCGTGATTGTTTGCTCCTGCCATGGCTGCGACGCTTAGATGCAAGTCCGACAAAATTATTTTCCCGCGAGCACCGCCGCCAGCTTCGTGACCATCGGAGCCGGTAATTTAAATAAATCATCGACGATCTTTTTGACCTCTTCTCCGCTCAGCGGATTGACGTCGAGATTGATCTTCCTGGTTTCGGCGAGAAATTCCGGGTCGGTGAGGGTGGCAGCAAACGCTTTGCGGAGGGTTTCCAAACGGTCTTTGGGTGTGCGGGGCGAGGTGACGTAAACGCGGACGATGGCGGCAGGGTCGATCGCGCCGGCTTTGAGAAGCTGGCGCGCTTCATCGCTCTTGGCCAGGTCCATCGCCGCAGGCACGCCGGGCAAGTCGGGGATTTTTTTCATCGCGACCTGGAGAATGACCTTGGCATCCCCGGCCTTCAAGCCGTTTGACCAAGCGACTCGCATCGATTCCCACGCCCAACAGGCGCCATGAAGCTCGCCGGCATCGGCCGCCATGCGCACCTCCGCCGTTCCTTTGTAGCCATCAACCATCTGGAGCGGCAGATCCAGGGCGGCCTTGAGCACGCGCGGCACATCGCTGACGCTGTTTCCCGGACCAAGTCCGCCCAGCTTGATCGGACTCTTCGCCGCATACCATTGTTCGACACTGCTGACGCCGCTCTCTTTGCGCAATGTGCAAACCGTGCTGTCCTGCACCGGCACGCCGATGTATTGCAGCTCGCGCACGTCGAAGTCGATGCCCTTCATTCCGAGCACGCGCCCGAGAATCAAGCCTCCGTTGAATATTCCGAACGTCAAGCCGTCGGGTTTGGCGCTGCTGTGCAAATACTTGGCCGCGATCAATGTTCCGGCGCCGGTCATATTTTCAACCATCACGGAAGGGTTGCCGGGGATGTGTTTGCCCATGTGCCGGGCCATCACTCGGCTGTAAGTATCGAAACCGCCGCCGGCGCTGCCGCCGACGATGATGCGCACGGTTTTGTCTTTGTAAAAATCGTCGGCCCGGGACGATCCAGCGTTCAGGGTAACGATGGCGGCGGAGAGCAAAAGAAGTTTATAAACCATAACCCCTCCTTCGAATCGGGTCAAAACTATAGGCGAACCGATCCGATTGTCAATGCGCTTGCTGCCTGACTGTATGGATAAAATTCAGTTGACGGCAATGCGGCGTTTAAAATAGTTTGTAATGCGCTTAAGCCAGGCACACGAGAAAGGACGGATTATGAAACGGTTCGCTTTACCAATGATTCTTTGGATGATTCTTTTTACTCTTTTCGGCGCCGCGCGCATTGAAGCGGGCTCTGCCGGAGAAGAGTTTTACCGGGGCAAAGTGATTCGGATTATCGTCGGTTTTTCGCCGGGCGGCGGTTTCGATACGTTCGCTCGTATCGTGGCGCGCTACATGGGCAAATACGTGCCTGGCAATCCCACCGTCATCGTCGAGAACATGACGGGGGCGGGTAGCTTGATTGCGGCGAATCACATTTACAAAGTGGCCAAGCCCGACGGACTCACCGTGGGCGCCTTCAACGGCAATCAAATTCTCGCTCAGTTGGTGGGCGCGCAGGGAATTGAGTTCGACGCCCGTAAAATGGAATGGATGGGCGCGCCGGGTTACAACCATGACCTTTGCCTGCTGAGCCAGAAAACCGGGATTACCAGTGCCGAGCAATGGCTGGCCTCTAAAACCGTCTACAAGCTCGCGGGCAGCGCTCCGGGGGCGACGACGGACGACGTTGCAAAAGTTCTCAAGGAGGCGATCGGACTGCCGATGCGTTTGATTACGGGTTACAAGGGAACCGCCGATATGCGGGTTGCGGTCGAGTCGGGAGAGATCGACGGTTTATGCGGGTTTTCCTGGGTTTCGGTGCGCACGACCTGGCGCAAGGCGATCGAATCCAACTTGGTTTCGATCATGATGCAAAGCGCGCCGAAAGCCCATCCCGATCTACCAAAAATTCCCCTGACCATCAGCTTTGCTAAAACGGCGGAGGCGCGCCAGCTCATCGAGGCCGGCGTCCATCAACCCAGCGCCATTACGTATAGCTATTCGATACCGCCCGGTACGCCGAAGGATCGGGTGCGGATCTTGCGCCAGGCGTTTACACAGACGGTCAAAGACCTCGACTTTCTCAATGACGCCGGCAAGGCCAATTTGGAAATAGCTCCGGCCTCGGGTGAAGAGATCGAGCAATCGATCCACAACCTGTTCAAGACGCCACCGGCGGTCGTCGCAAAGCTAAAGGAAGTTTTGAAATAGAGAATGAGACCCGGCACGGGACCCTTTCATGATACGTGATCGTGAATGATCCGGCCACGCGGGATCCCATGGATCAGCGATACTACAGAATCTGCTTAACCGACGGCCGTTCTTTCATCCGCTGGAGCCAGGCGTTGAGTTTCGGTAGCGAGGGCGCCGGCAGCGCGCCGTAGGCTTCCATGCGCAGGGCGCGCGGTATGATCGCGATATCGGTTAGACCAAGGTCGCCGAGAAAATAGTTTTTGTCGCCCAGTGCCGCTTCGAGATATTGCATCAGTTCTCGCAAGCCGCGGTGCTTCTCTTCGATGACCGCTTTGTCGCGCGCGCCGGCGGGTTTGAGCATCTCGCCGCGCAGCGCCCAGTAGGGTTCGTGCATATAATTGAGCGCAAAATCGACGAGCACGCGGCCGCGCCCGCGCAGGTATGGATCTTTCGGCATCAGCGACGGGTTTGGGTACCTTTCGTCGAGGTACTCGTTGATGATGCACGATTCAAATAAAATCTTGCCGTCATCGTCGATGACAGGCACTTTGCCGTAAGGGTTGAGCCGGAGAAATTCCGGACGCTTTTGCTCTTTGTTCGCCAGCACAAGCGTGATGCGCTCGTAGGGCAGGCCTTTTTCATGGAGCGCAATCTTTGTCCGGTCGCTGTTGGAGGACGGCACCGCGTCGTAAAGTTTGATGGCCATGAAAGTTCTCCAATCCGTTGACTTGCTAGTCTCTTAACACCGGGAGATTTTGCCGGCAAGGAGAGGCGCGCTTCTTCGGCTCGCAGGGAAAGATGATTGCGGCTGGTGCCTATTTTTGGAGTCTCTTATTGAAAAAGGCGCTAGCCAGGCTATGCTCTTAGTTCGGGACTGTTTGTGATTGGGGCGCCGTTTTGTGAAGTGTTGCTATGAAAATGCCGCAAATATCCGACGATCCAGAGCTGATTGCGCAGGATCCAGAGCGGGTCCCGGATAGCGGAGAGTCTCAAGTATTGCAGCGGCCCGCCAATCTTCGTTCGGTCGCGTTGAACGGCATATTTCTACTGCTTGTTTTGTACACGCTCAAAATAGGCAGCTCGTTCTTTATCCCGGTCCTTCTGGCTATTCTGCTCAAATTCCTATTCGCTTCGGTGATCCGATGGCTCGCGCGTTTCCATATACCGCCTCCAGTGGGCGCGGTCGTGGTGATCGTTGCCATGCTCGGCGCTCTTGGATTTGGAGTTTATCAGATCGCTTCCCCCGCTGGAGAGTGGATGGGCAAACTGCCCCAGACGGTGCGCCAAGTCGAGCGCAAGCTGAAGGGGGTCAGGCAGTCGGTTGAGGAGGTCAACAAAGCGACCAAGGAGGTCGACCGGCTGACCAGCCTGGGCACTACGAATCAAACTCAAAAGGTCGAAGTCCGGAAACCTACCTTGGGAGAATCGCTGCTTGCGCCGACCCAAGATTTCGTCGTGAGCTTGGGCCTTGTTACCCTCCTGCTTTATTTCTTGTTGGCGTCGGAAGATATGCTGTTGCGTAAGCTGGTGGTCGCCCTGCCGCGTTTTCACGACAAAAAAATGGCCGTCGAGATTTCTCGCCAGATCGAGCAAGATATTTCGCTTTACCTGATCACGATCATCACCATCAATACTTTATTCGGGCTGGCGATCGGCGTGGCCATGTATTTTCTCGGCCTGCCGGCGCCGCATTTGTGGGGCGTCATGGCGGGTCTGCTGCATTTCATTCCATTTGTGGGGGCGGTAGTGGGGATCTCCATCGTAACTTTGGTGGCGCTTGTGACCCTCGATGTCATTAACGCCATTCTCCTCGTACCCGTGGTTTATCTGTCTTTAAATCTGCTCGAAGAATATGTGCTACTGCCACTCGTATTGGGTCGCCGGTTGATGCTCAATCCGGTTGTTCTCCTGGTTTGGTTGATTTTCTGGGGCTGGCTCTGGGGTGTGCCCGGCGCATTGATGGCCGTGCCTTTGCTGGCAATCCTCAAAATCATCTGCGACCGCATCGGACCGCTTGGCCGTTTCGGCGAATTCATCGGCCGTTGAATCAATCTAGCTTTAGCGTTTAGGCGTGCTGACAAGCACGACCGAGCCGATGATGAGTGCCGCGGCAATCAAAATGCGCGGTGTGAGGATCTCGTTGCCGAGAAAATAACCGAGCATGATGGCCACCAGAGGATTGACGTAGGAGTACGTCGCCACGAGCGGAATGGGCGCCACACGTAACAACCAGGCATAGGAGACGAAAGCGGCGGGTCCAATGACCGTCAAGTACACCCAGGCCACCGATGAGCGCGGGGACACCGCTTTTAGATCGAAACTAGCAAACTCCCCGAAAAAGTAGGCGACGAAGACGAGGACCGTACCTCCTACCAGCATTTCAACGCCGGTGGTGACGAGCGGGGAAGCGGGAAGCGTGGCGGTTTTGGCATAGATCGAACCGATCGCCCACAGGCAGGAAGCGACCAGGACCGCGGCGGCGCCGTGAAGATGCGCCACGCTTGCTTGATTTCCCGTCCATCCGACCAGCAATACCGCGCCGCAAAAGCCGAGCAAAATGCCGCCCAGGGCTGTGCGACCTGGCCTGTCGCCGTGGCGGAGTGCGTCGAACAAAATCATCCAGAGGGGTACCGTGGCGACCAGTAATGCCGACAGGCTTGACGGGATGAATTGCGCGGCCCAGACGACGCCGCCGTTGCCGCCGACGAGCAAGAAAATGCCGATGATGGAAGCGTTACGCCACTGCTCGCGGCCGGGGCGGGGATCGCCGGCGAAGCGGCGCCAGATGTACAAGAATCCGCCTGAAATAATGAAACGCGCCGCAGCCGACAAGAACGGCGGCGTGGTTTCCACCGTGAAGCGGATGGCTAAATAAGTTGAACCCCAGATGAGGTAAACCGCGGCGAGTGCCGACCAGATCGCGAGGGCAGAAGCGCGCTGCGCGGACGGCGCAGCGGTGCCGAGGCTCACGAAGGCACGCTTTCGATTATCGCGGGATCACTGCGGTTAGATCTTCTCATGGCACGGAGGTCATGCTCCGCAAAGCAGACCATTCAACGATTCCTGGCATTGTGACAAAATGTTTTGCGCCGTCCTTCACGCCCTACGATTTTTCCGGACTGCGTTTGGCGCGGCTTAGGCCTCGGGCGCCATGCCTTTCTTGCGCAATTCTTCGAGGGCGCTGGCGGTTTTCTCGATCGGCGCCAGGCCCATGCCGGAGAGTACTCGGGGCGTCTTGGTGAACTGGCAATCATCGTAAGGGACGATCTCGATTCGATTGCCCCAGGGATCGAGAATATTCAACCGGTCGTTGATGCTTTTGATGCCGAGCCGCGTCATTGCGCTCCTCACGGCCTCGCGGTCATCGACCACCAACCCGAAGTGGCGCTTGGTGTCGGCGATTTGAGTTCGACCCAGCGTCAGCTGAATGAACTGGTCGCCCAGGTCGATGAACGCGTTGTGATCGCTCTTGCCGCGCAGGGTAAACTGCAAGAACGAGCCGTAGAATTCGAGCGCCTTGTCGAGATCGTCGACTTCAAGCACGACGTGGTTGATGCCCAGCGCGCGCGCTTTCCGGGTTTCTGTATCATTCATGTTTTGCTCCTTTCGCGGCCTCACTAGGATTTTTCGACCGCTCCATTCAATTGTTCAAGTGCCGAGGCACCGCTGCGGCACGGTGGTACAATT
>CAMLCX010000313.1 GCA_946478635.1 uncultured Pseudomonadota bacterium | reverse complement strand
AGAAGCCGCCGAGCGATTACATGCGCAGCGAGCAGGTCTACTACTCGTTCGAGCCGGACGAGCACACATTGAACTTCGTCATGAATTACGTCGGCGAAGACCGCCTGGTCTTTGCTTCCGATTACAACCACGGCGACAGCAAATTTCCCCACACGGTGGCGTCCGTCACCGAACGCAAGGACTTGAGCGACGCTCAGCTGCGCAAGCTCATGTGCGACAACGCGGCGAGGCTGTACAATATTTGAGAAGGCAATAGGCAACAGGCAATAGTTAGAAACGGGAGGAAGGATGTTTGCGCGAAACGGGTTGAAGTTGCTTTACCTGACCATTGCGTTGTTTCTGACTGCGTCTTCTATTGCGCAGGCCCAGGACAAGGGTCCCAGGAAGTTTCACTGGGGCGTCACTTCGCTGTCGGCGTCGCAGTGGATACCCTGGATCGCCAAGGAAGCCAAGCTCTACGAGAAATACGGCATGGAAGCCGAGCTGGTGCTGCTGCGCGGCTCGGGGCAATCCGCTCAGGCGATCATCGGCGGCAGCATTCTCGGCGCGCCCTGCACGCTGACCACCGTCATGGGCGCCAACCTGAGCGGCGCCGACCTCGTCACGGTGGCGCACACCGTGTCCGGCGTGCAAAGCAAATTGTTCGTGCGCCCGGATATCAAAAAACCTGAAGACCTGCGCGGCAAGCGTATTGCGGTTTCAGGCTTTGGCTCTCTCGGAGATTTTCTCGAGCGCTACATCATCAAGAAATACGGCATGGATCCCGTCAAGGATGTCATCATGCTCGCCATCGGCGCGCAACCGGACCGGCTCCAAGCCTTGTTCAATGGCGCGGTGGACGCGGCCGATCTTTCTCATCCCGCCGATGTCCAAGCCGAGCGAAAGGGATACCGCAAGCTGTGGGATGCCAAACAGGAAGTCAGCTATCCGTCCATGTCGATCGTCACCCGCCGCAAACATACGATCGATGATCGCGATTCCGTTATGCGCATGGTCAAGGCCCACGTGGAGGGCATTCACCTTTTGAAAACCAATAAGGAGTTCAGCATGAAAGTCTTGAGCAAATATCTAAAGACCACCGATCGCGAATTGCTCGAAGGCTCCTACGAGATTTATCGGAAGGACTTTATCTCCGTCCCCTACCCCATCACTCAGGGCCTGCAGCCGACCTATGAGTACGTCGCGCAACAGCGCCCCGATGTATGGAACTACAAGCCCGAAGCGTTCATGGACGCGAGCTTCATCGCCGAGTTGGAAAAGAGCGGCTTTATGAAAAATCTCGGTCAATCTACGCGATAGTTTGAATGTCGCTGAAGATAGGGTAAGACAGATAAAGACGAAGTCGAGTGATGAGCCGCCTCTTGCCCACCCAATACTCCATTACTCCAACACTCCATCACTCCAAAGAAGCTAACGGAGGATTTCATGTCTAACATCTCCGGCAAATACGCCATCGTCGGCGTCGCCGAGACTAAAGTCGGCAAGCGGCCCGACGCCAGCACTCATTCGCTGCATCTCGAATGCATCAAAGCTTGTCTGGATGACGCCGGCATCAAAGCATCGGACGTCGACGGCTTTGTCACCAACCAGCCGCTCAACGACGCGCACCGCAGTTACGCGGTACGCATGGCCAATATGGCGCGCATGCAGCCCAACTATGCCACCGATCTCGCCCTCGGGGGCGCCACCCCAATCGCCATGGTGCAGAATGCAGTGATGGCCATCGAAGCGGGCATGGCGCATACGGTCATGTGCGTCCACGCGCGCAAACGCGGCACGCCCGATCCATCGCCGGGCAATCCGATCCGCCACGGCGACGAGCACTGGGAGGAGCCCTGGGGCCATTTTTCCGCCGTAGCCAATCACGCGTTCGCGGCGCAGCGCCACATGTACGAGTTCGGCACGACGAGTGAAGATCTCGCCCACGTGGCCGTCGCCACGCGCAAGCACGCCTGTCTCAATAACAACGCGACCATGCGCAAACCCATGACCATCGCCGATCACCAGGCATCACGCTTTATCTGCGATCCGTTGCGTTTGTTCGACTGCGCCCTCGAATCGGACGGCGGCGGCGCGGTGCTGGTCACCAGCGCCGAACGCGCGCGCGACTTCCCCAAGCGGCCGGTGGCGATACTCGGCATGGGCCAGCACCATCCGCATTTCAGCCTTATGGACGCGCCCAGCCTGACGACGCTTGGCGGTAATGTCTCTTCCAAACTTGCATATAAGATGGCCGGCCTCTCGCCGAAGAATATGAACTTTGCCGAGATCTACGACTGTTTCACGATTACGACCATGATCACGCTGGAAGACTACGGGTTCTGCAAAAAAGGCGAGGGCAAAGATTTCGTCAAGAACGGCCGCATCGAGGTGGGCGGCGAGCTTCCAGTCAACACCCACGGCGGCCTGCTCTCGCAAGCGCACATCGAAGGCATGCTGCACGTCACCGAAGCCGCGCGCCAACTGCGCGGCAACGAAGTCGAGCCGGAGCGCCAGGTGAAAGACGCCAAGATAGGAATCATCAGCGGCCACGGCGGCAGTCTGTGCATGCACGCAAGCTTGATCTTGGGGGCCCTATGAGCGAGACCAGCGATAACCGCGGCAGAGCGGTTCGAAAAGTTCGGCCGTTTCTCGAAGAATTGGAAGCCAAACCTTTTTGGGCTAGCTTGCGCGAGCACAAACTGACGGCACAACGCTGCAAAGCATGCGCGAAATTTTTTACTTACCCGCCCCAGGGCTCCTGCCCGCATTGTCTTTCGGTGGATTACGAGTGGGTGCAGCTCAGCGGCAAAGGGAAAGTCTATTCCTTCGTGACGTATAACCGAGCCTGGCATCCTTCGTACGAAGGAAAAACGCCCTACAACGTCTCTTTGGTTGATCTGGACGAAGGCCCGCGCCTGATCAGCAACGTCATTGAGTGCCCGCCCGACCAAGTCAAGATCGGTATGCCGGTGCAGGTGCTGTATGAAGACAGCGAAGAATTCACGCTGCCGAAGTTTAGACCAGCTGAATAACTCCAGCCATACATCACCGAGCGCGGCGATAGAGGGCCGTTAGGCGTGACAAACTAGAAGGATTCGGAATTGGAAATTCCCGCAAAGTAGGCAAAGTCTTCGTAGGGTGCGCTTGCGCACCGATCGTCTTTAGCCCTCAAAAGATTTGCCCACGCTGCGAAAACTTTCGACGGTTCCGCGTGTCAATTAGGAACCGCTGTGCAAAATCTTGTCGACCGCGCCCTGAATCAGTTCCGCCTGCCAGCGTAACAACCCTGCGCTCGCCATAATATCTTCGGCGGTCCGAGGGCGCTTGCGTGCAATCGACTCGAGTGCGGCTCTGGGCGCTAAAGTCGAAGGGGCAATCGCCAGTTCTTTGGCGATCCGCGCACATTCATCGCGCAGTAGTTTGATCCGCTCCTGGCAATCACCGGGCAAAGGTTCGCCGCGCAACTGTCTTTTAATTTCTGGAAACGATGATTGAGGTAAGCTAGCGGCCCGAGCAATCGCCTCTTCAACTGTTCTCAGCCGAGCGCCATCGATGTTTTGCGGCAGTTTGGGTCCTTGATTCAGCGGCACGCCGGAATGCGCCTCTGCCCATAGCGCGAGCTCCAGCATCTGGTCATTAACCAGAATCTTGAAGGACGGGACGTTGGCGCGGCGCGCGTGCTCATCGCGCCAGCGCCAAAGCTCGCGCAGGTAAGCCAATTGGCGGCGGCTCATCCGCCCCGATCCCTTGATGCGCCAGGCTTCTTCGGGGTCGCGTCCATGCTCGCGTCCGGTGGCGAGTACCATCGCGCCGCAACTTTCCACGTGCCAGTCGGTTCTCCTCTGCTCGCTCAGCTGTTCATCTAGACATTGCGCGAGTCGTTCGAGAAAACGCGTATCGTTGACCGCGTAGCGTAGTTGCTTTTCACTGAGTGGCCGGCGCGACCAGTCCGACTTCTGCCCTTCCTTGCCAATCTTGATATCGAAGAATCGTTCGATGAGAGCGGCCAGCCCGATCTGTTCGATACCGAGTAACTGCGCTCCGATCATGGTGTCGAAAACCTCCCGGCGCGGTCTAAAACCCAGGGAGGCTCGCATCATGCGAAGGTCGTAGTCGGCTCCGTGCAAAATCAATGGCTTTTCCGCCAGCGCTTGCAGGAAACCCGCGAGGTCCAAGCCGGCTAGGGGATCGACAAGGTAATGCTCGTCTGTGAGCGAGAGCTGAATCAAACAAACCTTTTCAAAATAGTTGTGCAGGCTATCGGCCTCGGTATCCACCGCGATCCTCTCCGCCGCTGTGATGCGCTGAATCAGCTTTTCCACTGCAGAGCGGTCCCGAACGTAAACGAATTCGGCTTCCGGTGTATTCAAGGATAGACCTCTTTCATTGAGCCCTGTTGTGATTTTACTCTGAACCGTTGGAATAGAAGAGCCAAGGGCCGGTCAACTTTCGAATGAGTGTCAGCGCGGCTCGATACAACGTACCGCTCTCCTGCCGCTCCCTGGGCCGCTGACGGACACGCGTATGATACCTTCTCGTGCAAATCCGCTCCACTCTGTTAAATTGGTTAGAGACTCCGCTAATTACAATTTTGGCGAGAGGTGTACAAAGAATGAACAAAGTTAGCCGTGCCGAATTGCAGACACCCATTTTTATCATTGAATTCTGAGCATTTAGTGAGCCAATGCTGTGGCACGGTAACTGCTCTAGATGTCTCGCAGAGTGTCACCCTGTCAGCAAACTTCCACACGGACGGCCTGAAATTGAAAACAGCAACCCCGATTCCATTTAGGGAACAACTGAATGAGACCAGGCGGGAGTCGCCCCATAGGAATGGGGCCAACAGCATTTCAATGCCCCAAACGGACGGCGACACAGACGGTCAATGTGACACGAAAAGCCGCGAAGACAAAAATGCGATTTTAGCCGTTCAATGGCTGGTTGCCATCGCCACTTCGTACCTAATTTTCGCCGCACACGACTGGAACCTAACCCAACCTGTCCCCGCATTTTTGATCGTGGTGTGCTTGATGTCTGCCGCCGTTCTGCGACGGGTCCCGGAACAATTATTTGATAAACGTTTAATTGAGCCCGGCCTCCTTGTTCTAGATTCGGTCCTCATTATCTCGGCGATCACGGTACTGCACGACGTGCCGTGGGACCTTCTCATTCTTTTCTTTTTCTGCGTCTTTATCGCCGTTATCGGCGAGAACCTGATTCACATTGCAATCGGGTGCGTTCTCCTCACGGTCGTCTTTCTGCAGTTCGCTGCCCCTAATGCGGTGGATCTTTTGCGCGTCGATTCGACCTATCTATTTCGTGTGCCGTTTATCTTTGGTATCTCCGTCTCCTACGGTTACTTGGCAAAACAAGTAAAAAAGGAAAAGAAGCGCGTTGAGAGGCTGAAAGAAGCCACAATTTTGAAACGGCAACTTGTGTGCGCCCTCGCGCATGACATCAAGGCGCCTCTCAATGTCATACTGGGTCACGTGGAGCTCCTTGCCGGCACGCATGGCGGGCGTTCAAGTCCGACAGAAAAACTTTCTTCACTCCAATGTGTCAGGGGCAATATTGATCGAATCTTAAATCTGATTACTGATTTTTTGGATGTTTCAAAACTGGAGGCGTTCACGCCTCAATTTTCCAGAGAACTGGTCCAAATGAATGTCATCGCGCAAGACGTTGTTTTGCAGCAAATGGTCATCGCTCAAGAAAAAAATGTCACTCTCGCCATCGATCTTGACCCCGACCTCAAAACCACTCTGGGAGATGACAACCAACTCCAGCGCGCGTTATGGAATTTGGTGGCCAACGCGATCAAGTTTACGCCGAGCGGCGGCGGCGTCACCGTGGCAACTCGTATGCGCAAGAAATCAGTCCTTGTCCAGGTGAAAGACACGGGAATCGGGATACCCAAAGGGGAACTGCCGGCGCTGTTTACCGAATTTCAACGCCTCGATGGAACCAAGCACATCGAGGGTACCGGACTGGGACTATTCATCGTCAAAACCATCGTCGAAAGTCACGGTGGCGAAGTCGCTGTCGAAAGCGAACTCGGCGCGGGCAGTACTTTTTCGATCCTGCTGCCGAGTTCCAAGCGTGCGCTGGTTAGCAACGAAAACATCTCCCTAAACTAGCCCCTTAACCGCTGAATTCTG